>JBEKGV010000053.1:0-10890 GCA_050012615.1 Acetobacteraceae bacterium
AACTGCCAAGACCAGGTCGGGCCCGCCCAATGGCCGACAGGATTTCTCCAAATGGAGTGTCTTTGAGCCGCTCCCGGGTTTCTTCGGCGCACTCAGGAGCAACCCCTCCGGATGCCAAAGCCGTCAGCAGTCCATCCAGCCAGTTCGGGACGTCGTCGACTGACAAATGAATGGAGACGTTCTGGTCGGGCACGCCAGTCGGCTCAGGCTGCAAGCTTCCCATTCATGGCGTCCCGCGTGGTTGTTCGATCCATCAGAGTTTAGTCGCGGTGGATTAATGCCTGGCTAACAGCGTCGCGCACGATGCGGTGATAGAACCTTGGCGGCCCGACCGTGCATGAGAACCGACCTGACCAGTGCATCGATGTCCTCTGCCGCGGTTCGGTGATTTACGATGGCGGCGCGGATGACCGTGCGTCCGCCGATGGTAGTCAATGACGGCGCGACACGACCCTCCTCATGCAAGTTGGCGACGATCTCAGCGTTCAGACAGTTGGAGTCCGCGCCGCGGTAGCCGAAACAGACGATGTTCAGCGGCACCGGGGCAAGCAACTCCAGCTCCGGTTCCGCAGTCACGCGCGCGGCGAGCATCCTGGCCAACGATACAGTCTCGGCGATAACGCGGCCGATCGCATCGGCTCCATATGTTTTTAAGGTAAACCAGGTCTTGAGCGCGCGAAAACCGCGCGACAGGTCCGGCCCATAGTCACAAGGCCACCAGTCGCCGGTCGCCAGCCCCCGCTCAGCCCTGCGCAGATAGGCTGCGTCGGTAGCGAATGTCTCGCGGTGCAATTCGCCATCCCGCACCAGCAGGAAGCCGGAATCATAAGGCACCTGCCCCCATTTGTGCCAATCGAACGCCAGGGAATCCGCCCGTTCTATTCCGGCGAGCCGTGGCGCGAACTCCGGCGCAAGCATAGCCAGCGCCCCGAAGGCTCCATCGACGTGGAAATGGAGTTGTTCCGTCTCAGCAATGGTGGCGAGCGTCGTGAGATCGTCGATGGCGCCCACGTCAACGGTTCCCGCCGTGCCAATCAACAGGAACGGCTGCAGCCCGTTCTCTCGATCTATGGCGATTGCTCGCCTGAGGGCGGTGATCTGGATCCGATGTTCGCTGTCCGCCGGAACCAGCCGGAGCTGGTTTCGGCCGAGCCCAGCCATCTCCATTGCTCGAGCGATACAGCCGTGTGCGGCTTCGGAGGCGTAGGCTGTCAGGTGGCGGCCCATCTCGGCCAGGCCTCGATCACGGACAGATGAGCCCAGTGCTCGCGTGCGAGCGACCAGGACGCCCATGAAATTCGCCGCCGAGGTGCCGGTGACGAAGAGACCGGTGGCCGAACGCGGAAATCCGAACAGGTCGCGGGTCCAGGTCACCAACTGGCGCTCGACTTCGATCGCCATATGATTGCGACCACCCAGGTTCGCGTTCATTCCGGCTGCCAGCATTTCGGCGAGCATCCCCACGGGCGTGCCCCCGCCCTGAACCCAGCCCATGAAACCTGGATGCGCATTACCGCTCGAATAGGGCAAGATCGCGCTCAGGAATTGTGAATGTACATGGCGGAGCGCCGTCGGGGCCCGCGGCAGGGTTTCGCGTATCACGGCCAGCTTGTCGGGCGGAGGAGCCTGCCATAACGGCTGGTCTCGAAGCCCCTCGAAATGATCGAACATGTCGTCGAGCATGCGGTGACCGTCCCGGCGAAGATCACTCCAATCAATGGGATCGAGCGAGCGGGAGAGGCAGGGCTCAGACATACAAACGGTCTCCTCGACCGGGGCAATATGGCCGGCCGTCGCGTTGTCTTTATCCGTCGGCTGGTGAATTCCCGGTTAATCGCGCTCCGGTTCTCGCTGGCCGCTCAACCGGCGGCGTGCCAACATCGCATCGAATGCGTGCTTGATTTTGGCGATATACGGGTTCTTGTACGCGAAGTCCGCATTCTTTTCGTCGTGGACCAGCATTGACGCGTTGGCCTCAAACACGACAATCCGACCATCGCGGCAGATTCCACAATCGATGCCGCCGTAATCCAGCTCAGTCGCTCTCGCCATGGCCAGAAGCGCATCCTGATGAGCCGCGTCGAAAACGCTGCCAAGGTCGCTCAGAAAGCACTCTTCCTCCGTTTTCATCCAGGCATGGTTCGCCATGTCGGTTCGGAAATGATGCACCTTCCAGTCATCATGGATCGCAAGGTGATACGGCAGTATTTCGCCATCAACGAAAATAACCCGGTACTTGCGAAAGAAGCCGTCATTCGAACGATAGTTTATATATTCGATCAGATAGTAGTTAGCGTCCGGGTTCTTGGAAACGAAGCCGGCGATATCTGCCCAGTTGTCGAACTTGTCAAAATCGTCGCCGCCGTGCGGACCGGCGACACGCGCGAGCAGTGGCAGGCGGAACCCCGCGAACTCCTCGTTCGATGCGATTTCCAACAAGTTCGAGCCGGCGATGCGAACCGTCCCGGGGATGACGCAACCGGGGATATCGGCGAACCGTCGTGCGATGCTCTCCCGGTTGGTATGCATGATCAAACGCGGATGATTGATCGTCGGACGGCCAAGACGCTCCACGAGATCCAGTGCCAGCATCAAGGTATTCTCGCCGTCATCTGGATTGCTGATCATGTTGAAGACAACGTCGGTCTTGCGGCGTAGCAGGTCGATGTCAACCGATGCATCCGGTATGACACAATGGAAGTGGCGATCGTAACACGCTCGGCCAGCCAGGTAGTTGACCGGCGTCGATCCGCCCAGAGGCGTATCCAGAAATAAAGCTGAAAACTCGGCTTTTTCCTGGTTGGCACGCCAGGTGATGAGTGGCTGTAGTTCCCGGGCGTGCCGGAACATGATTAACGCGGCGTCCGTCTGGTGCTGGCGCATCAAGACATTGCCGAGCTCGACGTAGGTGTTGGCATCGTATACGTTAAGCGCGATCGCGCGCTCCAGGCATCGTGCCGCCTCTTCGTCCTCCCCGGTCAGACGACCAAGCAATCGGCCAAGGGCGTTATACCCGTGGCCCGAGTCCGGGTGAATTTGGATCGCCAGCCGATAGCAGGACTTCGCCTCCGCCCAACGGCCCAGATCCGACAGCACGATGCCTAAATTTATGATTGCCTGAAGGTAGTCCGGCTTTAGCACGATCGCCCGGCGATAGCTGGCCTCCGCGTCCGTTGGACGGCCAATTTCGCACAGAGCATTGCCGAGATTGTTGTGAGCGACAGCCGAGTCGGGTGCGATGGCAATCGCGGTCTGACAGCATGCGACAGCCTCATCGAACTGCCCCAGATCGCAAAGGACCCGGCCAAGGTTGGAGTGAGCTTCCGCCGCGCGCGGGTTCAGTTCCACGGCGCGGCGATAGCTGGCGATAGCTTCCTCCGAGCGACCAACGTCGTGCAGAGCACTGCCGAGATCGTTATAGCCGTCGGCATCGCCCGGCGCGAGTTTGACAACCTGGGACAACATATCGATGGCCTCCGGCAGCTTGCCCAACTGCAAAAGCGCCTTCCCCGAGGCCCGCCAGCCGAGCAGGTGCCTTGGGTACCGTGCCGTCACCCGCTCCGCGGCAATCACCAGTTGAGCCCATTTCCCAGCGCTATACAGGGCCACCAGCTCAGCGCTGGTCGCGGCCGGCAGCGCGCGCGTGCCATTCTTCACGTCACACTCTCCTGAAGCTGTCGCGCCGGCATCGATTACCGATCACCGTCGGGACGACGCTGTGGCTGAGTTATTTCCAGCAGTGCCGCGAAAATGCGTGCCAACCCTCCATCGCCGGGGTCATCCAACAGATCCCGAGCGCCGGTCGCGATCCGCAGGCCGCCGAAGCGGCCAAGGTTGACCGGCTGACCGAGCAGGATTTTCAGGCTCGCCAGGCGCTCATAGGCCGGTCGCAGTTCCGCCATCGACAGCAGACGCCCGCGATGCGACGGATCGTGCAGGGCGACGGTGAAGATACTGGGCAAGTCGGCCCATCCGGAGTTTTGCGGGCGCAGGCCACCGACCAACATCAACGCGGGGTTTGCCTTGACGGCGTTTTTGATGGTCGCAGCCCGTTTTGTAAGGAACGCCGACATTTCGTCGGGCGAGGGCCCGAACGCATCGATCACGGCCATCGCCGCGGTCCAGCGAAGCACGGTGCCTAAGTCGACCGTATCGTGCGGGAAAGCAAGCCGCTTGCGACGCCCGACCGGAAACAAGATGGCGCCGGAGAACGCAGGGCCGCCGAGGAACTTCGAACCGGTCACGACGACTGGCCAGCCCCGCCTCAGGTAAGTCGCGACTGTCTCCGGTTCTATGCGTGCCTGACACGCGTCGACAATGACGTCCGCACCGCGAGGCGGTGACGCCGGTGCGACCAGCCCCGTCTTCGTGCCATATGTAAGGTAGACAATGGCGTGACCCCTTACCGACGCCGCCGCGGCCGCGAAGGCATCGCTCACGTCGTCCTCGGATCGCGGCGACCCGTCCGCGGAGCGAAGCGGAATCTCCACGAGGTTCGCCTGGCAACCGGTCAGGAGCTTGCCGCTGTCCGGTCCATCGAATACACGGCACAGTGCGGCCATGGGCACGCCTGTTCCGGTTTCTGACGCAGACGGAAGGATTGCCGTCATCGCTTCGCCGGGACGCTCGGCGGCGATAAGCATCGCTGTCGTCAACATGGCATCCGTCCCGGACGGACAAAGGGTCACCCGCGCCAGCCCGGCGACATCGAAATAGTGAAGCAGTCGTGATTTGATCTGCTCGGTCAGCGTTGCAAGCCGGTGCGCGCGCTGCCGCGGCGATGACGCCCCGGCAATGTCGAAGAAAGCCTTGGCGGCTCTATCGAAACCGCGCGCCGAAATCGGCGAGGCGGTGCATGACGATGCGCATACAAGATCCGGTGCCGGCACCCTCGGACAGAGGTATTTGTTCAGGCCGGTGTGCGGATCGGCTGCGATGCGGCCGTCGCCACCGGAGTACAGGGCCTGGAGGAAACTGGTGGAATCCCCGCCAGGTTCGATGAGTTCCTGGTTCGGCTCGCTGTCCGCCACTGATCGCAGTGTTGCACTCGACATCCATCCAGCCCTTCTGTCTCCGACGCGGCTGGGTCGTGGCCTTCGCCGGGAGACATGAGGATGCGATCAAAAGGTTGATATTACACTAATATCCCGGGGCAAGGGTGCGGATGAAAATGATCCTGGTCGCCGCGCCCAGCCGCTCGGCGGCCCGGAGTCAGCCCATCTCGATATGCGTGAAGTCCTGCGACCAGCTTTGCGCCGGGTGAAAGTTCAGCACCCGTTTGCTCATCGCCCGCGGATTGAGATCATGACAGATGAACAGCCATGCCGCTTCATCGACCAGAATGGCATGAGCCTCCGCCAACAACTTCGTTCGCTCATCTTCGTCGAACGTAGACTGCGCCCGAGTCGTCAACTCGTCGAAGCGTGCATTGCTGAAATGGCCCCAGTTGGTGCCAGCGGTCGGAAAACTCGCCGAGGCGAACAAACGATAAAGCGTTGACGGGTCAGAGTAGCCAAGGCTGTTGTTGATGCCGTCCACCCCATGCGACGTCTGCGTACTGGGCGGACTGCGCCGCGCCATGATCATCATGCCCCATTCGACGACATCGAAGGTGACGTCAATTCCCACCGCGGTAAAGTTTTGTTGCAGAAACTCGTTGATCTGAATAGGGACCATCTGCCCGGAGCCTGAAGTCGAAATCATGATTTTCGCCTGCGGGCGGTGGTCCGGTCCATATCCCGCGAGCCGCAACAGCTCACGTGCCCGCTCCGGATCATAACCGTACCGAAGCTTTGGCTGGCCAAACAAAGGATTTTCCGGCGGATAGAAACCATAAGCGGGTTTGGCTGTGCCGTTCAGCATCTGACACAGCCCGTCGCGATCGATCGCGAAATTCAGCGCCTGACGGACCCGCACATCGCTGAACACCAGGCCCGGCGCACAGTTGAGCACGTAAGGATAGGTATGCGGATAAGGCCAGAGGCTGATCTCAAATCCGGCTTCGCGCAGCGATGGGATCGCGTCCGGCGGCGGAACTTCGATCCAATCGACTTGTCCTGATCGCAGCGCGGCGAGGCGAGTCGTCGCCTCGGACATTGGATAAACGATCATACGCTCCAGTTTCGGAATGCGCGCCTTGTTCCAGTAACTCTCGTTGCGGGACAGTTCGGCATACTGACCAGGGACGACGCGGGTGATTTTGAAGGGGCCGGTCCCGGCGGGCGCTTTCGCGAAACCGACCCAGCTTCCTCCCATTTTTTCCCATTGCCTTGGGCTGACGATCAGCACGACGGTCAGCAAATAGTGGAAGAAGCTGAACGGCACCTTCGTGTAGAGCGCGATCTTGGTCTCGTCGATCTTCTCCCACCTATCGAGGACGGTCACCGTCGCTCGAACGATCGGCGCGGCTGGTGCGTCGTATTGCGGCGATTTGTCGTCCCATACGCGTCGTAGATTCCAAACGATATCATCGATCGTGAGTGGCGTACCGTCGTGGAACGTGACGCCTTGCCGCAACGTGAAAATCCATCTCGTCGGGTTTTCGGGGTCGACCGTCCAGGACTCGAACAGGCCAGGGATCGCATCGGCCGTTTGGTTGACGTGGGTGTAATCCCAATTGACGAGTCCGTCGTACGCCGGAAAGCCCAGAAAACGATAGCCCTCGCCGCCGTTGTTTGGAATGCCGGTTACTGTCGGTAGATCCGACGCGGTCATGGCGATGCGCAATACCTGAGCGGGCGTGGCCATGGCCTCGTGCGTAGCAAGCGACGTGGCCGTGGAGGCAGCAAGGAACTGACGTCGATCCAACATTAGTGTCTCCTTATGAACCTGATCTGACTATCTTACGATATGAACCATTGAGGAAATCGTGGTTTCTTGCAGCCACCCGTCATAAATGATGCCTTTATGCATGGCCCAGGAGGTTGTGGGAAAAAGCATGGGAATGACGGCGACCTGGTCGCCAAAAGCGTATTCGTAAGCCTGCGCCAGAAGGCCATTGCGCGCATCGTCGCCCATTGTCACGGAAGCTTTTGCCAGCATGGTATCCAGCTCCGGACTGGAATAACGGCCATAGTTTGATCCACCTATCCCAGACTCCCGATGAACGGTACCCAGAACGTTCAGCAGCTGGGACAGCGGCTCTCCGGTCGAGCTGGAATTGCCGCCGAGCAGAACGCTGAAATCCCCCTTCGCGGCGCGCGGGAAGAACACTGACTTCGGCCACGTCGCGACGCTGGTCTTCAGGCCAAGGCGGGTCCACATCTGAGCGACGGCCTGGTTGACCTTGGCATCGTTCGGATAGCGATCATTGGTCGAGTTCATGACGATACCGAAGCCGTCCGGGTAGCCCGCTTCGGCCAACAGCTTGCGAGCGCCAACCAGATCGAAGGCGACAGGCTCCAATTTCGTGCTGGTGCCAGGCAGGCCTGTCGGCATGAATTGCGATGCCAGGATCGCCTGCCCCTGCATCACCCGGGTCACCAGGGATTGCCGATCGATTGCCATCGACATCGCGCGGCGCACCCGCACATCCTTCAGCGGATTTTTCGTCATTGGCTTGCCGTCGGCATCGGTGATCTGCGGCGAGATGTCGCGTTCGTGATCCAGGGTCCAAAAGTAGAGGCGGGTGCTCGGCAGGCTGGAGACGGTGAAATTCGGATTGGCCTGCAGGTTGGCGACATCATTTCCCGGCACGTTGCCGATCAGGTCCACGTCACCGCTGAGCAGCGCCGCGACCCGCGCCGCGTCGTTGGTGATCGGCCGGTAGATCACCCGATCCCAGTCTGGTTTCGGTCCGAAATAGCCGTCATAGCGTTCCAGGATCATCCGGTCGCCGGGAATCCACTGGACCTCGCGAAAAGGACCGGTACCAATTGTTGCCCGGCCGCTGTTGTAGTCGCCAAACGTCGCATCGGCTCCATGTTTTCTCGAAACGATCCAGATGTTGACCAGGCTGTGCAGCAAAACCGGCCAGGGCTGATCCGTCTCAATGATGACCGTGTGATCGTCGATCGCGCTCACGTTTTTTATATGCTGGAGGTACTGCTGAACGCCACCCGACGGACTGGGTGGAACGTTGCGCGCGCGTTGAAAGGTGAAGGCGACATCGTCCGCCGTGAAAGGCGAGCCGTCCTGCCATGTCACGCCCTGGCGGAGCCTGAACTCCCAGTGCAGATCATCGACAGGATGCCAACTCACCGCAAGGTCCGGCACGATCTTGAGATTGATGTCGTGAGAGACGAGCGTACTGTAGACGAGCATGTCGACGTCTACATTCGACGTCAGCTGGAAATAGTGCGGATCGAGTGTCGTCACCTCCGAAAAGACACCAATTCTGAGATCGACCGCTTCAGTGTGGCCCGACAGGAAGACGCATGCCGCCAGCGCCAAAAACCATCCCGGAATTTTCATGATTACCTCCGGATTTTGCCGAACTAAACCCGAGCGGATCAGCCGTGTGCCGCGTCGGCGGGCAGCCGCGCCGGCAGCCATGGTGGAACGTCGTTTAGTGTCGCTAAAGGAATGTGGCAGCGGATCCGGTGACCTCGATCGACCTCCTGCCAGGGCGGCGGAGCGGTGTCGCAAATCGGACCCTGCTTGCGCGGGCAGCGTCCAGAGAACTTGCAGCCCGACACCGTGGCCGAACCGTCTGCCTCCTTGGTCGAGCGCAATTCATCGGTTGGGCCTCGACGCTTGCCGATGATTGGCACCGAGCAAAGCAGCGCCTCGGTATACGGGTGATAGGGAGGGTGCAGCACGTCCCGCACGCCGCCCTCCTCCACCAGCGAGCCCTGGTACATAACAGCGACCCTGTCGGCGATATGGGCGATCACCCCAATATCATGGCTTATGAACAGATAGGCCACGCCCAATTCGTCCCGCAGGTCACGCAGCAGATTGAGCACCACCGCCTGCACGGACACATCCAGGGCCGAGACGGTTTCGTCACAGACCAGGAAGTCGGGCCGCGTCGCCAATGCTCGAGCGATGCCAACGCGCTGCTTCTCGCCACCCGAGAGCTGGTGTGGATAGCGATCGGCGAAACCTGGCGGAAGGCGCACCAACTCGAGCAGACGACCGATCTCCAGCGCCTCCGCACCACCTCGTGCGATCCCGAAACGCCGCAACGGGCGCCGCAAAATCGCACCGACGGTTTGCCGCGGATTGAGCGAGGTATCGGGGTTCTGAAACACGATCTGAGCACGGCGACGAAAATCCAGCCCAGGGCGCGCTGCTATGTCGGTGCCGTCGAAACGCAATCTGCCCGCGTCAGGGGGAACCAGCCTCAGCAACAGCCGCCCGAGGGTGGATTTGCCGCAGCCCGACTCGCCGACCAGCCCGACGATTTCTCCCGGTCTGATCGCGAGGGACACATCGTCCACCGCCAACACACCTCGACCGCCCTTGCCAAACAACCCCTGAAGCAAACCACCTGTGGTGAAGGCGCGGCTTAACCCCGTTGCCTGAACCAGCGGTGCCTCCGGATGTTCACTCCGGACGACAGATCGTTTGCGGAACGGTACCGGGGAACCGTGCGAAACCTCCGCGGGCCAGGGCATTCGTGCGATCTCGCCGACGCGATGACAGCGTGCCTGATGGTCGTGCCCGAGCAGCGCCTGGGGCTGCTCGCATCCAGTCCCGGCGAAGGCGCAGCGAGGCCGGAAGTTGCATCCAGGATCAGTCGCGACAAGATCGGGAAGACGGCCGGCGATCGGCGACAACCGGCCCGGATGTGCCAGATGCGGCCGAGGCAGCGCCGCGAGCAGGCCCTTCGTATAAGGGTGGCGAGGCCGACTGAAGACGCTCGCGGCGGCCCCGGTTTCCGTTACGCGACCGGCATAGAGCACGGCGACCCGATCACATAGCCGGTCCACGATGGCCAGGTTGTGGCTGACGAGCAGCATCGACAATCCGTGGCGGACCCGCAGCCCGTCCAGCAAATCCAGAATTTGTGCTTCAACCGTGACATCGAGGGCCGTGGTGGGTTCGTCCAGCAGCAGCAGGTCCGGCTCGCTCGCCAACGCCGTTGCGATGCCGACACGCTGCTTCATTCCCCCCGATAGCTGGTGAGGATAGCAATGCATCACTTGCGCCGGCCTGGCGATCCCCATTTCGGCCAACAATTCCGTCGCGCGCGACCATGCCTCCGATCGCCGCAGGCGCCGATGCACCAACAACGGCTCCGCCACCTGCGACCCGATGGTGAGAGCGGGGTTGAGAACAGCCGACGTGTCCTGAAAGACCACGCCGATACGCCGCCCGCGCAACGATGGCGCCCTGGTCAACAAATCCTGACCATCGAACGCCATGTGCGCCGCCCGTACCCGTGCGGAGGACCCGAGCAGACCCAGCAGTGCCATCACGACACTGGATTTTCCCGATCCGGACTCACCCACTAATCCGAGCACCGCGCCGGCGGGGATCGACAAAGAGACATCATCGAGCGCCCTCAACCAGCCGCGTGACGTTGGATAAGCGACGGAGAGACCCGCGATCTCGAGCAGGGGCCGGTGAAGCCCGGAAAGGGCGTCATGCATGGTTGTCTGAATTTCATCCATGCGAATGCTCCGTCAGCTGTGGATCCAGCCACTCCCGCAAGCCCTCTCCGACCAAATTGACCGACACCAGCAGTACGCTGAGGCACAGGCCCGGCGCCAGGCCGACCCATGGTGCCTGCGTCAGAAACTCACGACTTTCGGCGATCATCAAGCCCCATTCGCTACTGGGCGGCTGCGGTCCCAACCCAAGAAAAGACAAGGCAGAGCCAAGCAAAATCGCAAACGTCACCCGCAAGCCGCATTCGACGATGATGGGCTGCCTGGCGTTCTGCTATATATCGTGCGACAGGATGACGATCGCTCCATCCCCGAGCGTGAACGCCGCCTGCAC
>JBEKGV010000054.1:0-15310 GCA_050012615.1 Acetobacteraceae bacterium
GACGGTCGTCACGTGACTGGAATAGAAAATGCCCGCCTTCAAAAAAGAAATCGAACCGTGAAATTCCACGCCCTCGATGCCGAACGCCCGGTCGGGAATGCCAAGCGCGCTACGCTGGCCAGCCTCGCAGATGCCCTGATAGGCGATGTTATGGATCGTCATCAAGGTCGGAACGGAACAGCCATCCCAGTTGAGATAAGCCGCCGCGAGGCCGCCTGGCCAATCGTTCGCATGCACCAGATCAGGCACCCATCCGAGGCCCCCGTGCCCCTGGGCGATTTCCGCGGCGGCCAGCGACAACCTTCCAAATCGCAAATGATTATCGGGCCAATCTCCGCCTTCGGGGCGTGAGTACGGCGTACCGGGCCGGTCATAGAGTTCAGGAGCGGCGACCAAATAAAGCGGGATACCCAGCGGATCAAAAGTCTCGCCAATACGACAACCGGCAATACCGGCGCGACCCGGCAGCCTTCCCTTCCACTTAATCTGAGTATGTCCCGGGGATTGCAGTTGCGCCAGGACTTCGGGATAGGCCGGCATCAATATTCGAACGTCGACGCCGCTGGCTTTTAGTGCTCTGGGCAGATCGGCTGCTACTTCCCCCAATCCTCCTACTTTGGCCAGTCCGGCATATTCGCTCGTTACGTACAGCACGCGCATTGTTTACCCCTTCAAAGCTGTAACGTCACTTTGCCTTCCTGGGTTCCCTGCGACTGTGCTGTTTTTGCTTGGTTTTTCCGCGGGTGCTTCGTCCGGTCACCGCAACCCTTGAGCGAAAACCGCGAGGTCCGACCCTTTGCTTTCACGCACTCTGGCTGATCGGTCAGCCCTCGCGCGGCCCCCGCGTCGCGGCAGAAGGACGGCCTGCAACTCGCCCCTTTCATAGGCATTGGATGCCCAGGTCTGATCCGTGAGGACGGATCGATCGAAAAGGGAGGGCAGAACCTGCCCGGCAATTGGCAGCACAAGAGCTTCAATCTGCCGCAACTCCTGCGCGATGCAATTCCAGCCATCGGCGGGCATGAAGTGGCGGTCCTGATGCATAACGACGCCGTCGTTCAGGGACTGAGCGAGGCGCCCTTCATGCGCGGCCTGGACCACTGGGGAGTGATGACGATCGGCACCGGGCTCGGCAACGCCCGCTTCACAAACCGTAAGCACGCTCGCGACTGATGCACGCCTCACCCAACCGTCACATTTGCGTCTTTTCGCGGTTCTTTGCGTGTTTTGCGTTCATTCTTTCAAGCCTCCGCGCAGGACGAACATCGACCGTTCACCGCCGATAAAGCGAAAGGAAAACGCAAAAAACGCAAAGAACCGCGAAAAGACGCGAATGGGACGGTTGGGACTGACGTCCCTCCCACTCTTCTCGTCATGGCCTGGCCAAGCGGGCCACGGCGCATAAATTTAGGCGCATGCCCCTTAACCTGGCGCCCATGGAGCCTGACTCTCTCATCCGTGACCGCACGCGATTCGGCTATTCACCTTGACCGCGCCGCTCGAGCAACAGCAATGTCGCGCCGATCACAACGGCCGAATCGGTCACGCACCGACGGTCGACCGAGGCTGGCAGACCCCCGAGCGGGCACCATCCCAACTCTCCGAACCAAACACCTCACGAGGATCACGCGAATGGCGAGGCAACAAATCGCGCCCAGTACGGTTAAGGGGGAATGACGGACACCGCGCATATCACCCTCGGCTCAGTCTTACCAAGGGTGACCAAAAACGCGACCACTCCGCCGCCGCCAAGCCCGCGTCGCGTCTACACGATGGATCTGATGCGCTCGCGGCACGCGCCCTCGGCCGCTCTCATTCCACGCATCAAAGAGCTTGGATTCGACACGCTGCTGCTGGCGCTGCCCGCCGGTGTCGGCACAGCTGACATCGAAGACCCGCCGCCGATCGCGGCGGCCGCCGCGGCTGCCGGACTACACGTCCACCTCGACCTCGCGCTCGACGTCGCCAGAAACACCGCACCGATCGTGAGGCGACATCCGAACTGGTACCGCCCGATCCAACACCACGCCGCCGATCCCCGCGAGGCCCCCCCACCGCCCGGGTTGCATCGGCTCGACCTGCCGGCAGCCGACACCGGCGCGTTCGCGGCGTACTGGGCCGCTACGTTCAGCCGCTGGGGCGAGAGCGGAGTAAGCGGCTACCGATGCAAGCCGAATGCGGCGATCGCACCTGGCGCGTGGCAGGCCATCATCGCCGCATCGCCGGAGCCGCATGTCTCGATCTGGACGCCAGGACTGGCGGAGGATGATGCCCGTCGCCTGCCGCGCGGCTGTTTCGACCTCGCTTACAACAGCCTCGCATGGTGGGATTTCGCCGCCGCCTGGCTGCGGGACGAACTGTCGCGCCTCGCGCCGATCGCGCCGGTCGCCAACACCGTGGCACTGCCGGAAGTGCTGGACATCGGTGCGACGCCAAGGCAGGCGGCGCAACGCATTCTCGACGTCGCCTCGGGCAGCGGGTTCGGCCTCCTGCTGTCGATGGGCTTCGAGTTCGGCGTCGCGTCCGACCTGACCTACCCGAGTTACGGCGCCGACGACTGGGTGCGGCTGCGCGACAATGCCGCGCTCGATCTCACGGGCGCCATACGGCAGGCAAACCGGCGCCTGGCCTCCCGTACCCCGCCCCCCGCCGCACCCGAGATCATGAGCAGCGACGGTGCGCCGGTCGCCGTCCTGTTCGAGCCGCCGGCGCAACTCACTCTGGCGAACCGCCACCTCGTGCGATCCGCGACTTGTGATCTGGCCGGTATCCTGCCGAGGATGGACGGCAGGATGGCGGGCTTCACGGACGCGAAAGGACGCCCCATCGCACCTGCCCCGATTCTGCTTGACCCGGGCGAGGTCCGTATCCTCACCGGTGCCCCGGCAAACCCCATCGTTACGGCGAAGCCACGCGACGCGACGCGAAAACAGGACGCGAGCACGGCCCGCCTCGCCGCCGCCGAGCCACGCGTCGCCATCGAGGCGATCGAGCCGGCCGTGGATGGCGGCCGTTTCGCCGTGAAGCGTCTGGCGGGAGAACGAGTCACGGTGGCGGCAGACATCTTCGCGGACGGCCATGGCAAGATCGCCGCGGCGCTGCAATGGCGTGCCGGCGACGAGACCGACTGGCGCGAGACCGCGATGCGGCCGGAGGGCAACGACCGGTGGTCGGCCAGCTTCTGGCTGGAGCGCGTTGGTCGCTACGTGTTTCGCATCCTCGCCTGGCCGGATCGCTTCGCCACCTGGCTGGACGAAGTCACCAAAAAGCACGCCGCCGGCCTCGACCTGAAGCTGGAGCTGGAGGAAGGCAAGCGCCTGGTCGAAGCCATCGCCGCCGGCAATCCGGGCACTCTCGACTCGCTGGTCGCCGCCCTGAAAGCCAGCAAGCCCTTGGACCGCTTCACGTTGCTGACCGGCGAGGCGACCGCGGAAATGGTCGCTCGGACCGACACCCGCCCCGGGCATACGGTCGGCGGGGAGATGGCCGTCGATGCGGATCGCCGGGCGGCGGAGTTCGCCTCCTGGTATGAGCTGTTCCCGCGCGGCCAGAGCGACGATCCTGGGCGGCACGGCACATTCCGCGACGTGATCCGGCGGCTGCCCGCCATTCGCGACATGGGATTCGACGTGCTGTATTTCCCGCCCATCCACCCGATCGGCGTCACCAACCGCAAGGGCCGCGGCAACGCCTTGACGGCCGGGGAAGGCGACCCAGGCAGCCCTTACGCGATCGGTTCCATCGAGGGCGGCCACGATGCGATCCATTCCGCCCTGGGTACGATCGACGATTTCCGCGCCTTGCGCGACGCTGCCGCGGATCATGGTCTGGAACTCGCGCTGGACTTCGCCATCCAGTGCAGCCCCGACCATCCCTGGCTGCGCGAGCACCCCGAATGGTTCGATTGGCGGCCCGATGGCGGCCTACGTTACGCCGAAAATCCGCCAAAAAAATATGAAGACATCGTCAACGTCGATTTCCATCAGCCGGATTCCATTCCCGGCCTGTGGCTCGCATTGCGCGACGTCGTCGCGTACTGGGCTGCCGAGGGCGTCCGCATTTTCCGCGTCGACAATCCCCACACCAAGCCGTTCGCCTTCTGGGAATGGCTCATCGCCGACATTCGCGGAAGCTGGCCCGACGCCCTGTTCCTCGCCGAGGCATTCACCCGCCCGAAAGTAATGTACCGTTTGGGCAAGCTCGGCTTTACCCAGTCCTACACTTACTTCACCTGGCGGAACGAGAAGCGGGAGATCGAGGCATATCTGCGCGAACTGACCGGGTCCATGCGGATCGAGGCTTCAGAGGAAATCACCGTGGGAGCCTCAGCGGAATCGGCAACTGGGTTTAACGTGCCGGATTTTTTCCGGCCTAACTTCTTCGTCAACACGCCGGACATCAATCCGACCTTTTTGCAGCACTCCGGCCGCGCGGGCTTCCTGATCCGCGCGGCACTGGCGGCCACGCTTTCCGGCCTCTGGGGCATGCTTCAGGGCTACGAGTTCTGCGAGGCCGCGGCAGTCCCCGACAGGGAAGAGTACGCTGACAGTGACAAGTACGAAATTCGCGTCCGGCCCTTACGAGCGCCCGGCGACATCGTGGACGAAATCACCCAACTCAACGCGATCCGCCGAGCGAACCCCGCACTGCAATCGCATCGCGGCCTCGCGTTCCACCACACGTCGAACGATCGCGTTCTTTGGTACAGGAAGGCGAATATCGACCGAACCAACGTGGTGCTCGTCGCCGTCAGTCTCGATCCGTTTGGGCCACAATGGGCCGACGTCGAGGTCCCGGTATGGGAATGGGGCCTTGGCGACAATTCGGCGTTGCTGGTCGCGGATCTGATGCGCGGCGGCATCGAAATGTGGCACGGCAAGTACCGAACCATCAACCTCGATCCACGAACACTCCCCTTCGGCATCTGGCGCGCGCGAGAAATTTCCTGATGGATACTCTGATCCGGCCCCGGCGCATGTCGTCAGCCCTGACCACGATCCTCTCCGAACCAAACCCCCCGGATCAGGCGGAAGGTCAGCCCACTGGCCACACCGGCAATCCGGAATGGTATCGCGACGCCGTCATCTATCAGCTCCATGTCAAGAGCTTCTTCGACAGCAACGACGACGGCATCGGCGACTTCCCCGGCTTGCTGCAAAAGCTGGACTACATTGTCGAGCTTGGGGTCAACACGGTATGGCTGCTGCCGTTTTATCCGAGCCCCCTGCGCGACGACGGTTACGACATCGCCGAATATCGAAGCGTGCATCAGGACTATGGAACGCTACGCGACGCGCGGCGTTTCATCCGTGAAGCGCATGCGCGCGGGCTCCGTGTCATTACCGAACTGGTTATCAATCACACCAGCGACCAGCATCCCTGGTTCCAACGCGCGCGACACGCGAAGCCCGGGTCCTGGATGCGCGACTTCTACGTCTGGTCCGACACCGACCAGCGCTACCCGGAGACGCGGATCATCTTTCTCGATACCGAAAAATCCAACTGGACGTGGGACCCGGTGGCCGGGGCCTATTTCTGGCATCGGTTTTATAGTCATCAGCCGGATCTGAACTTCGACAACCCACGCGTTCTCGACGCCGTGCTCAGCGTGATGAAGTTCTGGCTGGACATCGGGGTCGACGGACTGCGCCTGGACGCCGTGCCGTATCTGATCGAGCGCGACGGCACCATCAACGAGAACCTGCCCGAGACCCACGTGATCTTGCAGCGCATCCGCGCCTGCCTGGACAAGAACTACTCGGATCGGATGCTGCTCGCGGAGGCCAATCAATGGCCGGAGGATACGCAGCAGTATTTCGGCAACGGCGACGAGTGCCACATGGCATTCCACTTCCCGCTGATGCCGCGCATGTACATGGCCATCGCTCAGGAGGATCGCTTTCCGATCTCCGACATCCTGCGCCAGACGCCGGACATTCCCGCGGGGTGCCAATGGGCGGTCTTCCTGCGCAACCACGACGAATTGACGCTCGAAATGGTCACGGATCAGGAGCGCGATTATCTTTGGTCCACCTATGCCGCCGACCGGCGCGCACGCCTCAACCTCGGCATTCGCCGCCGGCTGGCTCCACTGTTGCAGCGCGACCGGCGACGCATCGAGTTGATGAACGGGCTGCTGCTGTCCATGCCGGGAACTCCTGTCATCTACTACGGCGACGAGATCGGCATGGGCGATAATATCTTTTTACGCGACCGCGACGGCGTGCGCACGCCCATGCAATGGACCTCCGATCGCAACGGAGGGTTTAGCCGCGCCTACCCGGCCAGCCTCGTGCTGCCGCCGCTGCAGGATCCGATCTACGGCTACCAGTCGGTCAACGTGGAAGCGCAGGCGCGCGATCCGCATTCGTTGCTGCAATGGATGCGCCGGATCCTCGCGGTACGCAGCCGAGGCAGCGTCTTCGGCCGCGGCACCATGCGTTTGCTTTACCCCGCCAACCGTAAAATTCTCGCCTATCTGCGCGAGTACGAGGGCACCACCGCGCTGTGTGTTTTCAATCTTTCGCGTTCCGCGCAGGCCGTTGAGCTCGACCTCTCCGCCTGCGCCGGCCGTGTGCCCATCGAGATGCTGGGCGACAGCATGTTCCCACCGATCGGCCAACTGCCCTATCTGCTGACGCTGCCGCCTTATAGCTTCTACTGGTTCGAACTGTCAGGCGCGGGCCATATGCCGGCCTGGCACATTCCGGCGCCGGAACCCATGCCAGAACTCCGCACCTGCGTCTTCAAGGCGCCGCTCGCCACGATGCTCGAGGGTCAGCTCCGCACCGACCTCGAGCAGAACGAACTAAAAGATTACCTGATGAAGCGGCGCTGGTTCTCGGCCAAGAACCAGTACTTGTCCTCGGCGCGGTTCGCCAGCGTTACCCCTCTGCCCGGGACCGGGGGAAACGTGGTCATGGCGGAGGTCTCGGTCACTGTCAGCGGAGGCATCGAAAGCTTCAACCTGCCGCTCGCGACCATCGAGGAAGCCGACGCGGTGACCCCACTGGCGGCGCAACTGGCGCTGGGGCGCTTCCGCCACGGACGGCAGGTCGGCTTCATCACCGACGCCTTCGCCTCCGACAGCTTCGCGCACGCCGTCGTCGCGGCGCTGCGCGCGGGCACCACGGTCCCCACCAACGAGAGGGCCGCGAACGAGGACGCCGGCAGCGGCGGCGAATTGCGTTTCATTCCGGCATCGCAATTGGAGCGGACGCCGACGGCATCCGACCCTGAGATCCGCCGCTTCTCCGCCGAACAGTCGAATTCGAGCCTGGTGATCGACGACAGCATCGTCATCAAGGTGCTCCGCCGGATCACTCCCGGCATCCATCCCGAAGTGGAGATGACACGCTTCCTGACCGATGCCGGCGTCACCGGCATCGCATCCCTGCTCGGCCACGCGGAGCGCACATCCGCCGACGGCGAAACAGCCACCGTGCTCATTGCGCAATCCTTCGTGCGCAATCAGGGCGACGGCTGGGGCTGGACTCTCGATTGGCTTCGTCGCGCATTGAGTGAAGCGCAGGCCGGGCACTCTGAATCCACCGATCCGTTCACCGGCTATCTCGGCTTTGCCGCTGCCGTCGGTCGCCGCCTCGCCGAGGTACCCGCGGCTCTCGCCATGCCGAGTGAAGACCCCGCCTTCGCCCCCGAACCCGCCGTCCGGCAGGACAGTGCCCACTGGGCCGCCGCCGCCGCCGCCGACCTGGAACGGGTACTGGACGCACTGGCCCGCCGCGACAGCTGGGACAGCCAGGAGACAGCCGCGCTCGCGCAATCGTTGATCGACCGGCGGCGGAAGCTGCTGGAAGCCGTGCGGCGGTTGAAATCGGCCCATGGTGCTCTCCTGAAGACTCGCGTCCACGGGGATTTCCACCTCGGTCAGGTGCTGGTCGCGCAAGGCGACGCGGTGCTGGTGGATTTTGAGGGCGAGCCCGCGCGGAGCCTCGCCGAACGCCGCGCCAAAACGTCGCCGGCGAAAGATGTCGCGGGTCTGCTGCGCAGCTTCGACTACGCCGAGGCCATGCTGTCCGCCGAGGGAGCGCCCGTTGACACCCCATCTTTGGAGCGGCGCAGGGCGGCACTCGATATTTGGCGGCAATCGGCATCGGCTGCGTTCCTCGACGCCTACCGCTCCGTCGCGGAGACGCAGCCCCACCCCTGGCTGCGCACATCGAAGGAGCAAGAGATCATCGATATTTTCCTGATCGAAAAGGTCGCTTACGAGATCGGCTATGAGATCGCCAATCGTCCGGCGTGGCTCCAGGTCCCGCTGCGCGGGCTCGACCGCCTGGCGCGCAGGTTGCTCGCGTGATGGACACGATACTCCCCGGAGCCACCAATCTCGATAGCGCAACGATCGACGCTCTGGTGAACGGGCGCCACGGCGATCCGTTCTCGGTTCTCGGTCACCATGGTTCGGAGCTTCGCTGCCTCGCGCCCGGCGCCAATGGCGTGGAGGCCGTTTCCACCGGCGGTGACGTTCTGGCGCGGTTGGAGCGGCGTCACGACGCGGGTTTTTTCACCGGCATCGTGCCGGAGGAAGCAACTTACCGCCTGCGGATTTTCTGGCCCGGCGGAACGCAGGAAACCGAGGATCCCTATTCCTTCGGGCCGCTGCTTGGCCAAATGGATTTGTACCTGTTTTCAGAAGGCCGCCATTTTGAAATAGGCCGCGTGCTCGGCGCGCAGTGCACTTTCGTGAAAGACGCCGACGGGAACGATATCGACGGCGTGCGTTTCGCCGTCTGGGCGCCGAACGCGAGCCGCGTCTCCGTGGTCGGCGACTTCAATAGCTGGGACGGACGCCGTCATGCGATGCGCCTGCGCCGGGAGTCGGGGCTTTGGGAAATTTTCATCCCCCGGCTCGGACCCGGCGCTCTCTACAAATACGAGTTGCTCGACGCCAACGGCACGTTGTTGCCGCTGAAGGCGGATCCGATCGCGCTGGAGACCGAGATGCCGCCTGGCACGGCGTCTCGCGTGTCCCACAAGCTGCCGCACGCCTGGCAAGATGACGACTGGATGGAATCCCGAGGTGTGCGCCAGAATGCCGCCGCACCGATCTCCATCTATGAAATCCATGCCGCGTCCTGGTGGCGCGATGCCGAGGGACGCTCCCCGTCATGGGATGTGCTGGCCGACCGCCTGCTGCCCTATATCGTGGACCTCGGCTTCACGCATCTGGAGTTCATGCCGATCGCGGAACATCCCTTCGGCGGATCCTGGGGCTACCAGCCGCTCGGCCTGTTCGCGCCGACCGCGCGACTTGGGCCCCCGGACGGCTTCGCCCGGTTTGTCGATCGCGCTCACCAGGCTTGTATCGGCGTCATCGTCGACTGGGTGCCGGCGCATTTTCCGACCGACGCGCACGGGCTGTACCGCTTCGACGGTACCGCACTTTACGAGCATGGCGATCCGCGCGAGGGCCTGCACAAAGACTGGAACACAGCGATCTATAATCTCGGGCGCCACGAGGTGCGCGGCTTCCTGATCGCGAACGCCATTCACTGGATGGAGAAATTTCACGTCGATGCCTTGCGCGTCGATGCGGTGGCGTCGATGCTATACCGAGACTATTCCCGCGAGGCGGGTGAGTGGGTCCCAAATCGTTACGGCGGCCGGGAAAATCTGGAAGCCGTGGACTTCCTGCGCGAGGTCAACGCGGTCGTGGCAGATCGTTGCCCAGGAACAATGATGATCGCGGAGGAGAGTACGGCGTGGCCGGGGGTGACGGCCCCCGTCCAGTATGGCGGGCTCGGCTTCACGTTCAAGTGGAACATGGGATGGATGCACGACACCCTCGACTACATGCAGCACGATCCGGTGTACCGCCGTTGGCAGCACGATGAAATGACCTTCGGCATGGTCTATGCGTGGTCGGAACATTTCATCTTGCCGCTCTCTCACGATGAAGTGGTTTACGGCAAAGGATCGCTGCTTGGCCGCATGCCGGGCGACAACTGGCAACGCTTCGCCAATCTGCGCGCCTACTTCGCATTCATGTGGGCCCATCCTGGCAAAAAATTGCTGTTCATGGGCGGGGAGTTCGGACAGCCAGGTGAATGGAGCCATGACGCGAGTCTCCCGTGGCATTTGCTCGACGACGGCAATCACCGGGGCGTCCAGCGCGTGGTCGCCGATCTCAACGCTTTGCTGCGTGCACAACCCGCTCTTTACGGCAAGGACACGAGCCCCGACGGCTTCCGTTGGGTGGTAGGCGACGACCGCGCGAACAGCGTTTTCGCCTGGCTGCGCCAGACCGATGGCGCGCCACCCGTGCTGATGGTCGCCAACTTCACACCGGTGCCGCGGTACGGCTACCGTCTCGGTGTGCCGGTCGCCGGACGGTGGCGCGAGGTACTGAACACCGATGCGCCGGTCTATGGCGGCAGCGGCATGGGCAACGGAGGCCAGGCATATGCCGATGCCACGCCCTCGCACGGCCTACCGGCCTCCGTTATGCTGACACTTCCGCCGCTCGCCACCATCATGCTGATGCCGGAAGGGTAGCGGAGAGGACAAGTCCGGGGCACGATACGCCTCAAGAATGACGCGGACGATAAGTCCGGGGATGATTCCGGGGGGCGACAGGCAAATAGCCGCTTTTTCGCCAGCGCCTTTAACCAATGGGGTTAACCCGTGGATCAATTGTTAAATGAACACCTGTTGACAGAGCATCTGTTGACGGGGAGGCCGTTTCCGCTCGGTGCGACCTGGGACGGCCTCGGGGTGAACTTCGCGGTGTTCTCCGCCAACGCCACCAGCATCGAACTCTGCCTGTTCGATCCGTCGGGCCGCCGGGAGGTGGCGCGCCTTGAGCTTGCTGCTCGACCCCTACGCCCAGGAGATGCATGGCGACCTGATCTGGTCCGATGCACTGTTCGGCTATCGCGTCGGCAGCGGCCGGGCCGACCTCACGTTCGATCGTCGCGACAGCGCCCGCGCCATGCCGAAAGGCGTCGTCGTGGACAACAGCTTCAATTGGGGCGACGACCGTCCTCCGATGGTGCCGTGGGAACGGACCGTCATCTACGAGGCACATGTACGCGGCCTCACCTGCCTGAACGAAATGGTGCCGCCGCGCGAACGCGGCACCTTCGCCGCTCTCGCCAATCCGCATGTGATCGAGCATTTGCAGCGCCTCGGCATCACCGCCATTGAACTCCTGCCGGTGCACGTTTTCATGCAGGATCGCTTTCTGGTGGAACGGCGGCTGCGTAATTACTGGGGTTATTCCACGCTTTCCTTCTTCGCCCCCGAGCCGCGTTATCTCGTCGAGCCGTGGATGCGCAATCAGGTGAAAGTCGCGGTGCGCCGGCTGCATGCGGCCGGTATCGAGGTCATCCTCGACGTGGTCTACAACCACACCTGTGAAGGCAGCGAAATGGGCCCGACTCTCTCCTGGCGCGGTCTCGACAACGCTTCCTATTACCGCCTCGTTCCTGGGGATGAACGACATCACATCAACGATACCGGCACCGGAAACACGCTCAACGTCCCGCATCCGCGCGTGCTGCAGATGGTGACCGACAGTCTACGATATTGGGTGGAGTGCTACCACGTCGACGGATTTCGGTTCGATCTAGGCACGATCCTCGGGCGAGAGCTGGCGGGGTTCGATCCCCATTCCGGGTTCTTCGACGCCGTGCGCCAGGATCCGGTCCTCGGCCGGGTCAAATTGATTTCCGAGCCCTGGGACATCGGGCCCGGCGGCTATCAGGTCGGCAATCATCCGCCTGGCTTCGGAGAATGGAACGATCGCTTTCGCGACGACGTCCGGCAGTTCTGGAATGGCGCCTCGAGCGTGCGCGGCGGCCTCGCGGCGCGGTTGTCCGGCTCGGCGGAGCTATTCGATCACGACAGGCGCCGGCCCTCCGCCAGCGTGAACTTCCTCGCCAGTCACGACGGCTACACGCTGCACGATCTCGTCACTTACGAACAGCGGCACAATGAGGCGAATGGCGAAAACGGTGAGGACGGCCATGCGAACAATCATTCGCGCAACTGGGGCGCGGAAGGTGAGACCGACGACCCGGAAATCAACGCGACCCGCGGCGCGGTGAAGCGGGCGATGCTCGCGACACTGTTTGCTTCCGCCGGCACGCCTATGCTGATGGCAGGCGATGAAATGAATCGCACGCAGCACGGCAACAACAACGCCTACTGCCAGGACAACGAGATCAGTTATCTGAATTGGCAGCTCGGTGCCGAGGAAGACTCGCGGATGCTGATGGCTTTCACCGCCCGGCTGATCGCATTGCGCCATCGCTATGAAAGCTTGCGCCCATCGCACTTTCTGCACGGCGAGGTGGTATCGCCCGATGGCATCACCAACCTCGCCTGGTTCGATCAACATGGCCAGCCGTTAACACCGGAAGCCTGGGACGAACCGGAGGCGAGAACGCTGACGCTGCGCAGGGCGGTGCCACTTCCCAACGGGAAGGTCGAATTGATGCTGGTCCTGCTGAATGCCGACTCAGCTGCCCAGGAGTTCCTGCTTCCTGGGCCTGAGGTGAACTGGACGATGCTGCTGGATACGGCGTTGCCCGAGGTCGCCGCCTGTCCGTTGGACGCGTCCCGTGCGCGAGTGGAGGCATACGCCGTCATGCTGCTGGTCGGATGGTTGCCGTGACCTATCTCCAGCCGATGGGGTGCGGGAATGACTCGTAGCGACGTTCTGATTGCCGGCGCTGGTCCGACCGGCCTTGTCCTGGCGCTTTGGCTCACGAAGCTTGGCGTTAAGGTACGCATTGTCGACAAGACCGCCGAGGCGGGGACGACGTCTCGGGCGTTGGCGGTGCAGGCGCGGACTCTCGAACTCTACCGTCAACTCGACCTGACCGACGCCGTGCTGGAACACGGCCACAAGGTTCCCGCCGTCAATCTGTGGGTGGGCCGCAAGCCGGCGGCACGCGTGCTGTTCAAATCGGTCGGCGCCGACCTGACGCCTTATTCATTCCTGCAGATCTTCCCTCAGGATCAGCATGAACGGTTGCTGATCGAACGGCTGCGGGCTTTCGGCGTCTCGGTCGAGCGTCAGACGGAACTCGTGCGTTTCGAGGACCCTGGCGATCGCATCATCGGCCATCTGCGCGGCCCTGACGGTCGTGAGGAGGTCTGCGAAGCCAGCTATATCGCCGGCTGTGACGGGGCGCGCTCCATCGTGCGCGAGACAAGCGGCACCGGCTTCCCGGGCGGCACCTATCGGCAGCTGTTCTACGTCGCCGATGTCGTGGCGAGCGGTCCCGCCATCAATGGCGAATTGCACATCGACCTGGATGAGGCCGACTTCCTCGGCGTCTTTCCGTTGGCCGGCGAGGGATGCGCGCGCCTGATCGGCACCGTGCGTGACGAACGCGCCGATCATGCTGACAGTCTGAGATTCGAGGACGTCAGCGACCGGGCGATCAATCATCTCGAGGTGAACGTCCAAGCGGTGAACTGGTTCTCCACCTATCACGTGCATCATCGCGTAACGGACCATTTCCGCAAAGGCCGAGCTTTCCTGGCAGGCGACGCCGCGCACATTCACAGCCCCGCCGGCGGCCAGGGCATGAACACCGGGATCGGCGACGCCATCAATCTTGCCTGGAAGCTGGCGACGGTCCTGGCGGGCCGCGCCCCAGACCGGCTGCTCGACAGCTATGAGGCGGAGCGGATCGGTTTTGCTCGCCGCCTGGTCGCGACCACAGACCGTGTGTTCAGTCTCGCGACCTCGGATGGGTTCATCGCCGAGATCCTGCGAACGCGCATCGCGCCCATTCTGATCCCCAGACTCGCGCAATTCGAATCGGCGCGCGAGTTCATCTTCCGCACCGTCTCGCAGGTCACCCTGAACTATCGCGGCTCCCCGTTAAGCGAAGGCTCGGCCGGCGATGTACATGGCGGCGACCGGCTGCCTTGGGTGCCGTTCGACGGAGGCGACAATTTCGCTCCGCTCACGGCGATGACCTGGCAGGTCCATGTTTACGGGACGGCCAACGCCGCGCTCACGGCATGGTGCACCGCACAGGATGTGCCGCTGCACGTCTTTGCCTGGCGCCCCGAACACGGGGCGGCCGGTTTGAACCGCGATGCGCTTTATCTGCTCCGACCGGACACGTACGTGGCCCTCGCCGACCCTTTGGCAGCGCCCGCCACGATCGATCGATACTTCGCCGAGCACGGGATCAATCCCACGCGTCATCCCCCGGCTTGACCCGGTGGGCGCTAAAATACCGTCGTTGAGAGCAGGGCACTGTCCCTTAAACGTCATGGCCCGGCTGGTTCGGGCCACCTGTAACCGCACCGTGCTGCGACAGGTCCCCCGGACAAGCCGGGGGATGACGGTTATGTTGCGGGCGCCCGCCCAAAACTCCGCCCCCGCATTCTTCCAGCCGCGACGGAACTACTCTGGGTGACACGCTGTTTCCCAGGTTCCTCGAACCGCCCGCGAGTCTTCTGTGCCATCAACGCCTCGTCGCTCTACCGACAACACCAGGCGGCCCACTCAGCCTGTAACGCGCATGCACCGCATGCCCTTTGGCGCCGAGCCGCGCAAAGACGGCACCGTCCGTTTCCGGCTCTGGGCGCCCACGCATGCGGAGATCGGCCTTGAATTCGACGACCGGGAACCGCTTTCCATGCGCCCGATGCGCGAAGGCTGGCATGAACTCGTCACCGATCGAGCCCGCCCAGGAACGAGGTATCGCTTCGTGCTGCCGGACGGAATGCGCGTGCCGGATCCCGCGTCGCGTTATCAGCCAAAGGATGTGCATGGCCCGAGCGAAGTGGTGGACCCGGCGACCTACGCCTGGAACGACGCAGACTGGTGCGGCCGTCCCTGGGAAGAAGCTGTCGTCTACGAGCTTCACATTGGCGCGTTCACGCCCGAAGGCACATTCCAGGCCGCCATTGGCAAGCTGGACCACCTCGTCGCGCTCGGCGTGACGGCGATCGAGATCATGCCGGTCGCCGATTTCCCCGGCGCGCGAAACTGGGGCTACGACGGAGTGCTGCCCTACGCGCCCGACGGCAGCTATGGCCAGCCGGAGGATCTGAAGGCCCTCGTGGACGCGGCGCATGGCCGCAGGCTGATGGTGCTTTTGGATGTCGTCTACAACCACTTCGGACCGGACGGCGCCTACATTCACGCGGTGGCGCCGTACGTCTTCACCGACCGCCACAAGACACCATGGGGATCGGCCATCAACATGGACGGCCACAAAAGCGGGCCCGTTCGTGAGTATTTCATCCACAACGCGATTTACTGGATTGAAGAGTTCCATTTCGATGGTCTGCGGCTCGACGCGGTGCACGCGAT
>JBEKGV010000055.1:0-10803 GCA_050012615.1 Acetobacteraceae bacterium
GATCACGGCCGGAACGCCGCAAACCAGAGTCGATACCGCCGCGGAGCGCCGCAATACTTCGTCCCCCGCGTCGTGATGGCGGCGCGCGAACATCGGTTGAAACAGGATCCCGACGAGCGAGTTGATCATCGTGATGAACGTCGCTTCGATCCGTTTGCCGAGATTGAAGTAGGCGACCGACACTCCTCCCACCAACGCGCTGATCAGGATCTGGTCGAGGTTATTGACAGTCGCGGCGATGAACCGAACGCAGGTCGACAGGCCGGCCTCGGGTACCATGCGGCGAAAGCTCTCACGGTCGAAGCGCGGTCGCGCCAGCGCGCCGGTGCCGACCACGGTTGCCAAAAATATGATGATGGACTGTCCTACCTGGTAGACCACGAGCCCGACCATCCCGTCGCCCAGCATGACCACGGTGATGCCGGCGGCGCCGGCGATGACGTTCGCGATGACACTTCGCAGTGCGAGCATGCGGTAGGAAAGCCGTAGCGCTAGCGCCGCCTGCGGCTGCATCGTTGCCAGATCGGTCAGAATCCGCAAGCCCACGAACGCGAGCACGCCGTAGTGTTGCCCGATATCGGGAATAATCCAGCCAAGTCCGGCGAGTACCCCCATATAAAGCAACACCAGCGCCGCACCCGCGACCAGCGACACGAAGCAGGCCGTCTCATGGCACCGCCGGTCGTCCATGGGCTGCTGAAGCAACGCTTCATACAACCCCTGGAGACCGGCGGTCTTGAGGATCTCAGTGCAGGCGATGGCGATGGCGACAAAGCCAATCAGGATCGGCGGCACGACGTGGGCGAAGACCGTGAAGGTCACGAGAGGCAGCACCACCCCGGCGCCGGCATTCACGACCGACCATACGACGCCAGCGATATAGCGAGGAGACGTCATGGCGATCGGTTAGGCCCTTGAGTGAACAAACTCCTCAGGTCAGAGCTGCGATCTGCCGATCGGCCCGGCTGCCGGGGTACGACTTCATCGATTTGAAGTCGACACCATTGAACACCGCGCCAAGGAAACGGCGGTCATCCAGTTCGGCGTCGGTCAGCGCACCGAGGGTCGTATCCGGATCCGCCCGTCCCCAGGCGACAACCAGCACGAACGCATCAAGCAACTGCGCGGCCGCGTGGATCTCGTTTACCGGGCTGAGCGCGGGGACATCGAACACGACATACTCATAGTGTCTGAGCAGTTCGGTGCGGAAGTCCTGAGCCTGCGAGCCGTTGAGCATGGAGGTGATGGCCCGGGACGTACGCGACCCCATGGGAAGGAAGTGCAATCCAGTGTCTGGATCAGTCCAAACGAGATCGCTCAACTTCGCGCTGCCCGCCAGCAGATCCAGGAAACCCTGCTTCGCGTACGGTGCGAGCGACTGGCTGAGCGAGCCGGAATTCGCAGCCCAGTCGACGAGCAGTGTGCGATTGCCTGACTTGGCGAGGGATTGCGCGAGGTTAGCCGCCACCGTGCTGGTCCCCTCACCGTGGTGCGCCGAAACGCATCCGATCAGGTTCAATGGCATGGCCCGCTGATGTCCGCGGCAGATGCGAAGAGACAATGCGCGGATCCCTTCGCTGAACTTGGAAGACGGCTGTGTCAGCACGTGGCGTAGAATGTCGGGCCGGCTGGACAGGATCCGCGAATTGGCATCCGCGGTGCTCGGCTGGCGTCCGCGCGCTCCACGTGAACGGCGGCCGCGACCCAGACCGGGCAACATACCGATGCAGTTCAGACCCGTGACCATCCGCAGCTGCGCCGTCGTGCGAATGCCGCGATCCAACGTTTCACGAACGAAAGCTACCAGGAAGCCAAGCCCGATCCCGAGCAGGCCCGCGCCGCCCAGTACCAGGTTGCTCTGCGGCCAGCTCTTGCGAAGCGGCGGGGTGGCCGCGGTGATCACACGAGCCTCGGAAACCGGGAACGACTGATCCTGCACAGCCTGAGTGTAGCGTCTCAGGAAGTTCTCATAGACCGACCGGTAGGTCTCGGCCGAGCTTTGCAGCGAACGCAGCGCCACGCGATCGCCATTGGTCTTGGCGGTGAGGCCGAGCAGTTCCGACATCCGTGACTGGACCGACAATTCGTCGGCGCGGGCGACGTCGTAGTCGCTCTGATAGGACTGCGCGATCCGGCCAAGCTCGTTGCGGATCGACTTCTGGATCGTGCTCATTTCGGCGCGGATTTTGAGTACGGCGGCATGATCGGGGCCAAACTTCGCCGACCATTCCGCCTCTTGCTGCGAGTCCTCGAGATATTTCTGCCGCAGGCCGTTGATGACGGTGTTCGAGAGACCTTCCGTGACGGTCGCATCGAGCACGTCGCCGTGCATGATCGCCGTGATCCGGTCGAGCTTCGACTTCGTGTCCGCGCTGCGGTTCCGTGCGGTCACCAGTTCGCTGTTCAATTCCGCGAGCTGCTGCTCGTTCATCAGGCCCTTGTCGGTTTCGACGATGCCCTTTTCGGTTTTGTATCGCTCCACGACCGAGTCAGCCGCCGTAGCCTGATCCCTGAGTTCGCTCAGGCGATCTTGCAGCCAGAGGCTCGCCTCCTTCGTCGTGGTCTCCTTGGCGTTGAGTTGAGCAACGATGTATGCGTCGACGAGGCCGTTCGCGAGACGCGAGCTAAGGTCGGCCGTCGGCGATTTGACGCCGATCTCGATCACATAAGTCAGCCCGAGGCGCCGCACCGACGTCATCTTCATGAACTGTTCGGCCGCCGCCTGCTGATCATCGACCGCCGCGGACGCGCCGTTTCTGGGCATCAGCGCGCTAAGCTGCGAATGGATCCAACCGGTCACACTGAACCCGGACCGATCGAACAGAGGATCCTTCGTCAGATTGAGCCGCTCGACCACCTGACGCGCCAGTCCCTCGGACCGCAGGATCTCGACCTGACTTTCAAGTTCGGCGTTCAGCGTTTGAGCGTCCTGATTCTCGTGCTGCTGGCTGAGCATATCCGTGCGCCGGATATCGATCATCAGGTCGGTCTCGGCTGTGTAGGTCGGGGGGGCCAGCAGAACATAGCCCAGTCCGAGGCCGACGCAGACCGCGAAGCCGATCGCGGCCGCCTGTGAGCGGCGGTGCACAAATGAAATGGTCTGCGGAACCCATCCGAACGCCGGGGCGTCGTCAACGATCACCTGCGTCGAGAACGGCTGCGCCTCTTTTCTTAAAATGTTCATAGCTTGATCCCGTCTTAAGATTGCACTTGTTCAAGCGCGATGGTTACACGTTGGACATGTCAGTGTGGTTTCTGTTCGTACTTTATATACCTGGTCGAATCCGGCACGGCGGACCGCATCAGGTGACCCACCTGCTAATTTAGCATTGATATCAGAAATGCCGGCCGCTCGTCACGAAATATCTTCACGACGAGGGCTCGAAAAATCGTATTCTCGGCGACAAATCCGATATCCGCCCGTCACACTGCGACTCACACCCTCGCGTGTGTAGATTTAGCCAACTCGTCGTTGGTTTTTCGATCGCCATGAAACCCGAGGTCATGCCATTTGTAAGTATTTTGAAACTTTCAGGCGAGTAATTCACCCGCCGGGCTCACCTTGGTGCCTTCAGCAGATGATTTTCAACGACGTTAAATTTTCACCCGCCGTCACATGAGCCAGTCATCGACGACGATCCGCGAAAGCGCCCAGTCGCATGGCGCGGAAGGGCCTGTCCTTCATACGCGGCAAGCTGAGCGAACCGCGCCCGGGCTGACCACCATCGTCGTCCCGGTGCTCAATGAGGAACGGTTCATCGCGGCTTGCCTTGACTCCATCCTGGCCCAGATTGATCCAGGTGAAATCGAGATTTTCGTGGCCGACGGCGGCAGCACCGATCGCACGCGCGAAATCGTCACCGAGATGGCGCACGAGCACCCCTGTATCACGCTGATCGACAATCCAGGCCGGCTTCAATCGGCCGCGGTCAACCTCGTCGCGACCGTCGCATCGCCGCGTTCCCGCGTTCTGGTACGAGCCGACGCTCACGCGCTTTATCCCGCTGATTTTCTCCGCACCTGCCTGCGGGAGTTGCGGGCGCACGATGCGACGTCGGTCGTGGTACCAATGCGGACGGTGGGACTCTCGGGCTTTCAAAGGGCGGTGGCGGCGGCGCAAAACAGCCGCCTCGGCAATGGCGGCGCGGCGCACCGTTGCGGGGGCGCCTCGCGTTTCGTGGACCACGGCCATCATGCCGCCTTCGATCGCGCGTTCTTTCTGCGCACCGGCGGCTATGATGAATCCTTCACCCATAACGAGGACGCCGAGTTCGATTATCGGGCAATACGCGAAGGCGGGCGGATCTGGCTTTGCGATCAGGCCGCCATCACATATTTCCCGCGCGACAACCCGTGGCGCCTCGCGAAGCAGTATTTCTCGTTCGGCCGAGGCCGGGCCCGCACGCTGCTCACCCACTCGCTTCGCCCCCGCGCGCGCCATCTCCTGCCGGTGATGATTTTGCTCGCGACGGTTGGAGGGCTGCTTCTGGCACCGATCCATCCTGCCTTCGCGCTGCCGTTGCTTGGTTATCTCGGGATCTGCACGGCCTGGGCTGTCGCCGCCGCGATCAGGACCCGCGATCCGTGGCTCCTCGCGACCGGTGCCGCCGCCACGATCATGCATCTCTCCTGGGCCGTCGGCTTCCTCGACAAATGCCTGACGCACCTTCTATCCGGCCGCGGCAGGCGAAAAGGTTCCACACTCGTCACCAATCCGCACACTGTTTGAGGCGACCGGCCTTGTCCCAGACCATGTCCAGACCACGGCCAGCGACGACACCTGCGCCCGGCCGCACGCTTATTTGCGACCCTCTCGTGTTCCGGGAGAAATTCGATCGCGAGCATTTCCTGCTCGAACACACACTGGCCAGCGAACCCGTGTTCCAACTGCCACGCCTTGTCGAACTGGCGAGCGCCACCGCCGCATCCCGTCCGGCTGACGTCTATTACGACGCCGGCGACATCGGCATCGGTCAGCGCTGGGATACCGCCACGTCGGGGTCACTGCCCGTCGACGAAACCATACGGAACATCGAGACCCAGGGCGCATGGATCGTACTTTGGCGCGCCGAGCAGGATCCCGCCTACGCGAAACTGCTCAATCGGGTGATGTCCGACATCCTCGAACTCGCGGGTCATGAACTGGAACGGCTGATCAAGAAGCGCGAGGTGATCCTGTTCATCACGTCGCCCAACCGGGTCACCTCCTATCACATCGATCGCGAATGCAACTTCCTCCTCCAGATCCAGGGCCGCAAGCAAATCAGCGTGTTTCGCCGCGAAGACCGGGACGTGCTGCCGGAGGAAGAGATCGAGCGGTTCTGGACGACCGATCACAACGCGCCGGCTTATCGTGAGGCGCTGCAGGATCACGCGGACGAGTTCACGCTCGAACCCGGGAATGGCATCCACATTCCGGTGAACGGCCCGCACTGGCTGCGAAACGGCGACAACGTCTCGATCAGCGCGAGCTTCAATTTTCAGTTCCACGACAGTGTGCGAGCGGATCTCTATCGGGCCAACTATTTTCTCCGCAAGTTCGGCTTGCATCCCGCGCCCCCGTTCAAAGGCGGCGGACACGATGCACTGAAGCAACCCTTCGGCGCGGCGATTTACAAAGCCCGGCAACTTTACCGAGGCCGCGGGCCGCGCGACTGACTTCGCGGCATGCGGAGTCATGGCTCGTTCATCGGCCGGTACACGTCGCGAAGCGAGTACGAAGCCAATGATGGAGTTGGATGTCTCGGCAGTTCCAGGCCGCCAGCCGCCGATGACAACGATCCCCTCGAATAATCGAATAACGCCGGCGTCCGGGGCCGTGCTCGTCGGCTTCCCGGTGCGCTTTCTCCAGCTCCTCGGAACGGCGGTCCGGAGACGGCTTCACGCCAGCGGTTTCCTGAGAGGCGCATCGGCTCTGTTCGCCGGCACTGTCCTGGCGCAGGCGACCAGCCTCGCTGTCTGGCCAATTCTGACCCGGCTGTATCGGCCGGCGGAGTTCGGCGTGCTCGGCACCTACCTCGGGCTGATCACCGTTCTCGTGACGGTGGCGTCTCTCCGTTACGAAAACGCGATCCCGATCGCCCGTCATGACCGGCAGGCACTCGATCTGCTCGCCCTGTGCGGCCTCGGTCTGGTCGCGACAAGTGTGATCGTCGCCGTCGCCGCCTTCACCATCCCGGACGAGGTATTGGAACAGGCCGGCCTGCTGTCACTCGCGCCGTACCGGTTTTTCGTTCCGCTTGGCTTCGCCTGGGTTGGTGCGTATTCAGCGTTGTTCGGCTTCGCGACACGCGAAGGGGCGTTCGTCGCGATCGCGCGCACCCGCGTGAGCCAGGCGCTCGCCGGTCCAGCGTCGCAGGTCTTTCTGGGGCTGGCCGGTGCCGGAACGTCCGGGTTGCTGCTTGGTTTCATTGTCGCCCAATGTGCCGGGATGCTGCCGCTGTTCCGGCTCGCGCGCTCGCGGTTCCGAGTGGCGGGCCATGTCGTATCGCTTCGCGGCATCGCATCGGTCATGCGTCAATTCCGAAATTTTCCGTTGATCTCGACCTGGGGTGCGTTGGTGGAATCGATCGGTGGCGCGGTGGCACTCTATCTGCTCATCGGCATGTTTTACCCTGCGGCGATCACCGGTTTCCTGTTTCTGACCGAACGCGCTGTCGGACGGCCGCTCCGAATGGTCGCGAGTTCTCTCGCGCCTGTCGCGTTCAGCGAAGCCGGGCGTGCCGTGCATACCGATCCGACGCAACTGCGGCGGCGCTTTCTTCAACTGACTCTGCGCTCCTCCGTCGTCGCGGCATGCTGGATCGTCACCGTGAATATCGCGGCGGCATGGTTGTTCCCGATGGTCTTTGGCCCAGGTTGGTCGGATGCGGTCCCTTTCGTGCGAGCGGTGAGCGTTTGGTATTTTTTCGCGACGGTCACACGCGTCACCGGCCCCTTGCTGCTCGTTCTGGAGCGGCAGGTTCTCAACGCCATCACGCAGATCGGCGGCCCGCTGTTCGGCGTCGCCGCTTTTCTGTTTTGCGGCTACCGCGGACTGGATGCCGTGGTCGCGGTCTGGGCTTATTCGACCTGCCAGGCGATCGCCGCCGCATCGGTGATTCCCGCCACTCTGATGGCGATCGACGCGGTTAAATCCGTGGAGCATGCCGGTGAACCGCGTTGATCCACATGGCCGCGAAGCTGTTACCAATCCCATGCGACTTGCATTCGGCCGGACGGATTGTCCGATCCGGCATCGGCTCGACGAGGTACCATGGTTGAACTGACCGATCAGAAGCAGCCCTTGCCGCGAGGCGCCGGTGATGTGGTGCGCTATTTCGCACGTCGCCTGCCACCTGTCGTCGCGCTGCGCCGCTGGAGTTATGAACGCCATTTCGCCAACGCGGCCGGCGAGCAGCGCCTGTTCCGCGGCGTCTATCCCGATTTCGCGACCGCGATTGCCTCGGCTCCCGCGGCGCACCCGATCGGCTACGACAACAAGGCGTCAGCTCATCGGCTCGCGGAGGAGCGGCATCACGTCTTCCCCACCGACTATCCGGTGCTGTTCTGGCTCGCTCACCTGATCGGCGAGAATACTGTTTTATTCGATCTGGGTGGCAATGTCGGCAGCCGTTATCTCGCATTCCGCAACCATTTGACCTACCGGGACTCGTTGCGCTGGATCGTTTCCGAGGTTCCCGCGGTCGTCGAACTTGGCCGGGAGATCGCGGCGCGCGAAAACGCACCTCACCTCCAGTTCACCACCAGCTTCGACGAACTGAACGGAGCGCATATTCTGCTGGCGTCCGGCGTGCTGCAGTTCCTCGAGGACTGGATCGGCTTCCTCCGAGCGGTCCCCAATCGCCCGCCGCATGTGCTGATCAACCGCACGCCGGTCTACGCGGCCAGGTCGGCGGTGACGCTGCATTCCACCGGCACGGCTTTTTGCCCCTACCACTTGTTCAACCGGACCGAGTTCGTCGCCGCGTTCGTCGATCTGGGTTATCGGCTGGTGGACGAATGGGCCAATCCGGGAATTGGCTGCTACATCCCGCAGCACCACGCCTCCAGCATCGACGCCTATAGTGGTTTCTATTTCGTCCATTCCGGCGCGTGAGTGAAGGTGCTCGTCCGATGCGGGACAAAATCTGGTCATGATCTCGCGCCCATGGTACACCAGCCCGGTGATACAAGTTGCGTCTGGTACGCGTCATGGTGAACCTCTGTTTCGACGCATGGCCCGATTGGCCGAGCGCCGCTTATGGCTGTCGGGACCAATCGCCGAATTACGAAAGGCGCGCTATGAGCGGCGCTTCGAGTCGGCGCGAGGCAATGTCAAAATGTTCCGCGGCATCTACGACAGCTACGACGCGGCCGCGGCGAGCGCTCCGGCGTCTCTTCCGATCGGCTGGGATAATGTGGCGTCCGCGCATCGGCTGGAGCATGAGCGACTCAGGATCTTCACCAGCGATTATCCCACATTGTTCTGGCTGAGCCGGCTGCTGCCCGACAACCAATTCGTCTTCGATCTGCACGGCAATGTCGGCACCGCCTATTTCGCGTTCCGCCGCTTGCTGCCATTCCCCACGAACCTGACCTGGCTCGTGAGCGATGTCGCCGCGATCGTCGCTCACGGCCGCGAGCTTGCCCAGGATGAAGACGCACCCGGACTACGATTCACCGGGGAGCTTGATGAGCTCCCGCGGGCGGACATCCTGCTGATCAAGGGCGCGGTGCAGTTCCTGCATGATCCGATCGATTTTCTGAAGCGCGCCGGTCGCCTGCCGCGGCACGTTCTGATCAACAAGGTGCCGCTTTACGATCGCGATCCCGCGGTGACACTGCAAGCGAACGGCGTGGCGTTCTGTCCCTATCATCTCCTGAACCGAACGCGGTTCATCGCCACGTTCGAGGATCAGGGATATCGCCGGGTCGATAGCTGGTTGAACTACGATCTGAACTGCTACATTCCGTTTTATCCGGAATATACCATCCCAACCTACAGCGGTTTTTATTTCACGCGCGAAATGCGATAGGTCGTGGTCACGGAGCAGGACGTCCAGCTCTGCATCTTTCCGCTTCATCCGAAGCCGGGAGATGCCGATTTGCTGGCGCCGGACGAACAGCGCCACGCCGACGCATTCCATTTCGCTCTCCATCGAGACCGCTACATCGCCGGCCGGGCCATGCTGCGCCGGCTTCTCGCCGCCCGCCTCGCTCGCGATCCCGCTTCGCTGCGATTCCATTATGGCAAATCCGGCAAGCCCGCTCTCGACGAGCCAATATCGTTCAACTTCAGCAATTCCGACGACCTCGGCGCCCTGGCGATCGCCGCGTTCGAGTTGGGCGTCGACATCGAACGCGTCCGCGTCATCGAGGAGGATGTCGCCGGCCGCTTTTTCGCCGCCGACGAGGTCGCGCGATTGCGCTCTTTGCCGATCGAGCAGCAAACCGGGGCATTCTTCAATTGCTGGACCCGCAAGGAGGCTTACATCAAAGCGCTTGGCGACGGATTGTCGCTCTCGCTCGATCGGTTTTCAGTGACGCTGGCGCCGAATGAACCGCCTCGACTATTGCGCGCCGGCGACGATCCGTCCGAGCCCGGCAGTTGGCGACTGCATCATTTCGTCCCGGCGCCAGGCTTCGTCGGTGCTATCGCGGCTCGGCAACTGGGTTGGCGGGTGCGGCTTGGTTGCTTGAAGCCGGGTTGCGATCCGGTGGAGGCCAGCTCTCCAGCTTTACCTCCGGATCAACCGTAGATCCAGGCATTTTGCCACCCTGCAACGTGGCGCGAAAAAAACCAACAGCCCAGTACCGGACGATTTCACCGGCACGCGCCGGATCAATCGGACCCGCGCCATTCATGCGCCGCCACGGCACGAGAATTGGATAGTCGGAAAAGTTCGGATGCTGGCTGCCGCTGATCGTTAGGTAGTATCCGCCGTTCCGCGCGAAATTCGCGCGCGTGTGCCGTTCGTTTTCGTCGAGCACGCGCGCCAGGATACTGACCGCGGGATCGGAACTCTGGCGTTCGGCGTCAGTGGGCAGCGAGGAACCATCGGACATTTCCAGATAAGGGTGGGGCGGCCCGAACCTCGCCGCCTCGCCGAATGTTAGCCCGTCCATGTTGAGTGAGGCGCGAAATCTCCGATCGGTCACTGCCGCCTCTGCGGCGGTCGCGCCGCCAAATGAAAACCCGATAATGCCCGCGTGCGTCATATCGAACCGGCCGAAGAACCGCGACCCCGGCTGTGCATTTAATTTCGTCAGCCGATCCAACACCTGACTCGCGGCTCGCACCTGCGCCCGCAGCTTGACCGGAATTCGTCGCATCGTTTCCGCGTAGGAATCTTCAGTGCTGAAATCCATCGGAGCGGCCAAATCGACCCCGTCCAACACGCCGGACGGCTGATCGCCGGCGGCGACGACGAAACCGTGGCTCGCAAGCTCCTGCAGCAGCGCGGTGTTTTCCCAGCGCGTCCCGCCATAGCTGTTGACGTAGACAAGCACGGGAAACGAACCGCTTCGCGACGGCGGCGCATCGAGCCTCGCCGCGGTCCGGATCCATCGGAAAATCTTGTTGCGCCTGCCACCGCCGACCGGCGCATACCAGGCGCGAGGATAGCCCGCCGAATCCTGCGTGGGATACCAGATCTGCAACGTTAGCCCGAGCGGGTCGTCAGGGGGCAACACCGTTGTGCCCACCGGAACAGGACCCGTCGGAGACGGCAATCGGAACACCGGAAACACGAACGACAACAACCCCAGAACCAGCAGTATGCCGATTTCCATCATGCGCGTCGCGAATGCGAGGGCGCACTC
>JBEKGV010000056.1:0-10802 GCA_050012615.1 Acetobacteraceae bacterium
AACCGCAGCCGTATTTCGCGGCCGCGGCACGGAGAAAATCGAATACTTCGCGGCTTTCCTCGCGCGCGGCGCTCAGGTCCGCCGCGGCACCGATGCGGGCCTGGATCAGGTGGTCGCAATGGATCGTGGTGGGTACCGCGACATGCTCGCGGCGCGTTTGCATGAATTGGAGCATGCCGCTTTGGCCCAGTACGTCCTGCAACACCACGCGGTCGGGACGCAGTGAAAGATTGCTTCGGCCGGGTTCGAGTTCCTGGTTCTCGGGATCGTCAAGATGTCCCAACAGCACTTTGTCGGCCAGCGTGAGGGGCTTGCCAAGTCGAGGCCGGACGACGTCGAGATTGCGAGCCATCCGGCTGTAAATCCTGGCCGCCATATCCGGGGTCGCTGCGATCTCAACCATCACCGCCTCCGTTCCAACGGAAGCAGGTTAGGCGCACGCATGACGGTTGATCTATAATATGAAAACTGCATTATCCATATCGAGGGAATATGGCAGATGGAGCTACGACACCTCCGCTATTTCATCGCGGTCGCTGAGGAAGGTCACATCACCCGGGCGGCCGAGCGTCTTGGCATGCAACAACCGCCGCTCAGCCAGCAGATCAAAGGGCTGGAACGTGAACTCGGCGCGCAGTTGCTCCGGCGCCTGCCGCGCGGCGTGGAACCGACTGATGCCGGCCGGGCGTTTTTGGCGGAGGCCCGCCTGATCCTCGCCCAGGTTGATAGCGCCTTCGCCAGCACGCGGCGGACCGCACGCGGAGAACTGGGGCGTATCGCCATTGGTTTCACGAGTTCCGCGCCGTTTCACCCCTTTGTGCCCCGGGTCATTCGTGCCTTTCGTGAGGCATCGCCATTGGTATCCCTCGCACTGGACGAGGATGGCACCACCCAGCTGATCCAGAACCTACGCGGGGACAGGGTCGATGTCGCATTCATCCGGACACCGGTCGCCGATCCGGCGGGATTGGTCGTCGATCCGATGCTCGAAGAGAAGATGGTCGTGGCACTCCCCGAACAACATGCTCTGGCCACACGGGAGCACCGGGATGAGGCGGGATTGGACTTAAGGCGCCTGGCCGGTGAGACATTCATTGTTTACCGGCGGCACAGCGGGCCGGGTCTCTATGATGCGATCTTCGCGGCGTGCCATGCGGCAGGATTCAGCCCGTTGGTTGGTCAGGAAGCGCCTCGGATCGTTTCGACGCTCAATCTCGTCGCCGCCGGCCTTGGCCTGTCGTTGGTGCCGGCGTCGCTGCAGCGGATGCACATGGACGGTGTCACCTATCGTCCGATAAAAGGTCACAATCAGCCGGTAGCACCGCTCCATCTCGCGAGCCGCCGGGGTGAAACCTCTCCGGTCGTTCGACGCTTCCTGAGTTTAGCGAAAGAAACAGCGAATATATTCCGTTCCGAGCATGTTTTATGAGGTCTATGCATAATGCGACTGATTCAGAAAGCTTCACGAGTTTAGCGTGCGCGCTTCGCTTGAGGAACGCACAAGCGGCGGCCTTCATCCAGCATCGAATCAATTGAAGTCATCGGACAGCAAGTGGGCGCCTGCAACCCATGGCGCACCCTCAAATTAACCCCGAGCCCCCGTGAAACTCCGCGCTGCTCCCCGCTTCTCCGTGTTACAATGTTTCTTACCTGATACGTTCAAACCCGCGTGTACCTTCGCCTTCGGCCTCGATCCCGACGCGTACATCGCGGAGGACTTGACCGGGGGACCAGTCACGGCACCCTGCGGGTGCAGGTCCCCGGACAAGCCGGGAGATAACCGAACGATGCCGGGAGAGAAACCATGATCAAACGCTTTCACGTCCTGTATGTCGGACAGATCGACCTCGACAATATCGGCCTCCAGGGCACACCAGCCAACGAGCGCCGCTACTCCAACGATCGCTTCGCGGAGGTGTTCTGGACCGCCCGCCGCATGGCGCGCGTGATGGATGAAACCGGCTACCATGCGCTGTGGACCGCCGAGCACCACTTCCAGCATGAAGGTTATGAGTGCCTGCCAAACCTGATCCAGCTTGGCCTCTGGCTCGCCACGCAGACGGAGAAACTGAAATTCGGCTGCGGCTTCAACGTGCTGCCGATGTGGCATCCGCTGCGTCTCGCCGAGGACTACGCGATGGCCGACATCGTCACCGGCGGGCGTGTGATCATGGGCGTCGGCCGCGGCTATCACACCCGTGAGGTCGAAACGTTCGGGGGGCCGCTGATCGACGCCGACAAGAACCGTGAGGTGTTCGAAGAAGGCATCCAGTTGATGCTGAAGGCATTCAACGAGGAATCTTTCAGCTTCCACGGCAAACATTTCACCTGCCCGCCCGAGGTGGACTATCGCGGGTACAAAATGAAAGAAATCACCCTGGTGCCGCGGCCCATCCATCGTCCGGTGCCGATATACATGCCGATCGCCAGCGGCAAGACCATCGATCTGATGGCGAAATACGATCTGAAGGGGATGGTCGTGCTGAACGGCGAAAAAATCCTCGATGACGTGGTCCGCGCCTATCACCAGGCTTGCGCCCGCTACGGCCACGCCAAGCAACTGGGCCAGGACATGGTCTGGGGCGCCGGCCTTTATCTGGCGAAGGATCAGGAAGAGGCCATCCGCAAGGTGGAGCCCGCCCATGACGAGCGCTATAAGTGGTTCGCGCCGTTCGGTTTTGTCCGGTATGCCGATGAGCACGGCCGCACCTGGGGCACTCCCGGCGCGCCCGCGAGAACCCCTTCACTGCGCGACGGCGTCCAACAAAAAGCCTGGTTCTGTGGCTCGCCGCAACAGGTGATCGACGGCATCAAGTCGATCGAGGCCAAATACCCCGGCATGGAAGACTTCATGGTCCACTGGGCCGAGGGCCTGTCGCCCGCCGAATTCGAGGAACAACTCCGCTGGTTCGCCCGAGACGTCAGGCCCGCATTTACGGGCTGACGGCCCAAAACACGCCGCTATTGACCGGAGTCGATGAGGCGGCGGCGGCCAGGCAGTCTGCCCCCGGTGGCCGGACCGGGACGATTCCGCGTCATCCAGTCTTCTCTTCGAACTCGGGGGCACCTTCCTTTTCCGGTGCCGCCAACTTTTTCACGGGCTGGACGTTAACCCTGCGTTAACCCTTGATCCGCCATGGTCAAGGCAGTCAACCGGAGAAAGTATGATGCCTGGCCGAGACCAAGATCGACGCCAATTTCCGCAAATTCTGCTGCTCGCCGTCGTGACATTGCTGGCGGCGGTGTCAGGTATGGCCAGCCTCGCGCGCCAGGCCGCCGAATTCGGCCCAGGGGTGGGCGATATCGTGACGTTCAGGCCAGGCGGGCCGTCGCTGTTCGACAGTGCGGCGCGTTTGACCGCCGACCGGGAGGGTCAGGCGAGTTGCGTACTGGACCTGGGCCTGATGCAAAAGTCCGGCGGCAGCCTGGTGGTGGAACAGCGCGGCGCCGCCACAGACCGCTTCTACCGCGCCCATTGGGCTGGGCCTCGCACCAGCGAGGATGCGACGAATTGCGGCACCGAAGCTGATTTGGTGCTTTCACGAACCGACATGGCCGCGCTCGCGCTGGCGGCGAGCGGGCCCGGCGCGGACAAGACCGGCGAGTTGCGGGTGCGGTGACGGGTCATGACTGCCGCACGTAGAAATGACTTTGACACGGAAAGTGCAAGGAGGACGCACGGAATGTCACGGAGGAATAAATAAAACCTTATCCTCATACAACTGTGCTCTTCCGCGGTTACATTACTTTTCGACATCCGGGTAGGCCATAAAATTACGACATTGAGACGACTCATCGGATGCCCATGATGGTCTGGCCCAGAGGTTAATGGAGGCTCCGGGACGATTCCGCTCCTTCCGCCGGCGCGCCGGATCGGAGATGCTGCTTACGACGCAAATCCCGGAACGTGCCAGGAAGCAGCCATGAGCGACGACGCGGCCATCATCACTGAGACTCTGGAACGTGTCGCCGAGCGCGTGGGCGACCCGATGCCGTTGATCTTCGAACGCTTGTTCGCGGAAATACCCGAGGCCGAGGCATTGTTCGTCCGCGACAACGGGGGGCTGGTACGTGGTCAGATGTTTCAGGTGACCATGGAAAGTTTGCTGGATTTCCTCGGCGACCGGTCCTATGGCGCCAACCTGATCCAGATCGAGCGTGTCAATCACCAGGGACTGGGTGTGGAACCCGAAATGTTCGATCGATTCTATGTGACCGTAATGGCCACGTTCAAAGACGTTCTCGGTGCGGAATGGACCGAGGAGATGGAAGGCGTCTGGTGTCGTGTCATCGGCGAACTGACCGGATTGTCCGGTTAATCGCATCTGGCCCTGATTACGTCAGCGGCGCGTGCGGAGTGCACAAGCGCCACCGATCGCGCGACATCTCCCGCTTTTCAGACATTCGCGGCATTGCGCGGAAACCAGAATGAAACCAATGCCATGGCGAATTGCGGCGATGCATCAATACCTGGTCATCATTGAGAACGTTACGCGGAGTCATGATGGCGGGTGCGATCATGCGAAGGTGAGCGGCTAAGATGCTGGTGAACGGTCGCGAGCACGCTGCCGACGACTCTGTTCATGCCGATTTTCGGCCATGAACTTCGCTGCGCGACTGGATCAGGATGTGATCAGGACGCTCGCGAGCATGACCAGGAGCGGCGAACCTGATTTGCTGCCAACTATCGTTTCGATGTTTCTCGAGTTCACGCCGCCGGCGTTGGACACGCTGAAACAGGTCGTCGCGGTCGGTGATTTGCGGGCCGTCCAGCGCGCTGGCCATGATCTTAAATCCACCAGCGCATCATTGGGCGCCGGCGTTCTGGCGGCACGCTGCGCTGAGCTCGAAGTGCTGGCACGCTCCGGCACGACGGCGGGCACCGCTGCGCTGGTATCCGACATCGTCAAGGAATTCGACGCGGTTCGGCCTGAACTGGAGGCCTTGTTGCCGATGTCGCGGGAGCGGCAAGCCGCCGGTTCCGCCATCATGCGGAGCCAATAGAGTGCGAAACATATCCCTTTTCAGCGCGTTGCCACCGCACCCTCATCGAGAGGAAACAATATGATTGCCGCGTATGGCGCACAGGCTGCCTCGTCTCGAGTGCTGATCGTCGACGATGAGGCGGTGCAACGCCTCATTCTCGGCCGCTGCGTCGAGATGCTCGGTTGGAAGGCAGACACGGCCGCGGGCGTCGAGGAGGCAGTGAGCAAGCTTTCCGCACGCGCCTATGACGTCGTCGTGCTCGATCTTTGCCTTGGCGATCAAGATGGCGTGCATCTGTTGCGGCATCTGCGGTACCATAGTGCCGATCCATCCGTGATCTTTGTTTCGGGCATGGATGACCGGGTCCGTGCCGCCGCTTTCCGTATAGCAGGCGATCTGGGCCTGAGGGTCGCGGGAACGTTGGCCAAGCCGATCGATCCGGCCGGTCTGCACAGGCTGCTGCTGTCGAATCCGGAATCGGTACGCGCCGATGCACAGAGCTATAGCTTTAACCCGAGTGCGGAAGAACTAAAGCAGGCACTGCACAATAACGAGATCCACACCGAATATCAGCCCAAGACCGATCTCACGACCGGGAAGGTCGTTGGTTTCGAGGCACTGGCGCGTTGGCACAGCCCGACCCTCGGCCTGATCGCGCCGGACCAGTTCATCCCGGTCGCCGAACAATCAGATCTGATTCACAAATTGACATACAGCGTGTTGGAAGACGCCATCGTGGCATGCCGGGAATGGCGTCGCTCGCGGCCAAATTGCGGCGTCGCGGTAAATATCTCACCGCTCGTGCTATCCGATCCCAGGCTGCCGGCCGAGATCGATTTTCTGCTCAACCAGAACGATGTCGCACCGGGAAAACTGATCATCGAGGTCACGGAAAGTACACTGATCTCAAACCTCGCGTTGGCCACGGAGGTACTGACGAGGCTGAGCATCAAGGGTGTAAGGATTTCGATGGACGATTTCGGGACAGGTTATTCCTCGCTCAAGTCCCTGTTGCTCATGCCCTTCACCGAGCTGAAGATAGATCGTTCCTTTGTCGGCGTCTGCCAGACGGACCCGGAGGCGTGGAAGATTGTCCGCGCCACCCTGGCGCTGGCCCGTGACCTTGGGCTTCGCGTGGTCGCCGAGGGTGTCGAGACGGCGGCGATCAACGACCAGTTGCGGGATGCCGGTTGCGAGATGGGGCAGGGCTGGTTCTACGGCCGTCCTCTGCGAGCAGAAGTGATGTCGCGCTCGCTCACGTCCTCGACGCCAGCGGCGGCACCTGTCCCCGTCCTGGCGGACACGTAGGCCATCGTTGCGGAACCGGACCAGTCGGTGGGCCTGTCGTCGCGACGTGCTGGTACCGGAGGCCCGAACAGGTAACGACCGTGCAATCGCGCTGCTCCATAACCTGATCGCCTGTGCGATTGAAGAGGAACACGTGTCTTACAGCCGAACCGTCACGGAGACTTCGGGACCTCAGCGATCGGGCTTCGGCACGACGTCGTCCTCGACCCGCTCGCCGGCCATTCCGCCGATTTGATCGCCACCTGACGCGATGGCCGAAGCCAGGCGATCCGATCCAGTCGTCACAACGCGTGTCGGCGACCGGTCATTCCAGCTCATCCGAGCGGGCTTGCTGGTCGTTTTCGTCGTTCTGATCTGCGCGACCGCTTACACGGCTGGGAAAATCCTCGATCGTCTGGAGGCATTGCAAGGCGGGACCCGTCGCGACGCGGCTTCGTTCGCGAACCAGGCCAGCGCCGAAGTGGTCCGGCTTCGGGAAGGCATCGCGAATTTCACGAACTCCCCGGCGGACAGAGCGCAAATAGACCTCCGGCTGAAAGGGCTCGCCAGGCTGTCGGGGCAGCTGCGATCGGGCGAGGCTGGCGAGCTGATCAGCGCCGATCCGGCCCTGTCGGAGGTTGTCGCCAACCTGGATCAGTTCGTCACCGGCACCTACCCGTTGCTGGACCGGATCAACCAGGGTCCGATCCACGCCCGCGTGCTGAAAAGATTGGACACCTTGGTGCCCGAACTCTGGCAACTGGTGGATGCGATGAACCAGCGGGCCGAGGCCATGGTTACCACCGATCAGCGGGGTCTCAGCGGTTTGCTGTGGATTGTCGCCGGCCTGCTTTTCGGCATCACCGTGTGTACCGTGGCGCTTCTGATCGTCACCGACCGGGTGCGATTGTGGGGTGTGCGCCTGGCCTTGGCCGCGAAAGATGCGGCGGACACGGCGAAGGAAGCGGCCGAGGCCGCGAACCAGGCGAAGTCCCGATTTCTGGCCAATATGAGTCATGAACTCCGGACCCCGATGAACGGCGTCCTGGGTATGGTCGAGTTGATCAAGCAGGGCGAGTTGTCAGCCGAGCAGCGCCATTTCGCGGATGTCGCGCACCAGTCGGGCAAGATGATGGTGGAACTGATCGGCACGATCCTGGATCATTCGAGTATCGAGGAAGGCCGGTTGAAACTGGCTGAGGTTCCCGTCGATATTCGCGCCATGGTGCAAGGTGTCACCGACGTGGTGTTCGCGGAGGCGAGCAAGAAAGGCCTGACATTAACACAAACCGTCTCGCCGGACATACCCGAGACCTTGCTCGGAGATCTGGTCCGCTTGCGCCAGATTTTGCTTAATCTGCTGGCGAACGCGATCAGGTTCACCGATGAAGGCGACATCGCGGTCATGGTCAGTGTCGCCGATCGAGGCCCGCCTGTCACCACGCTTCGGTTTCAGGTCGTGGACACCGGCATCGGAATCGCACGAAACGAACTGCCAAAGGTCTTCGAGGCGTTTCATCAGGCAGACGACTCCTCGACGCGCAGTGAAGGCGGCGCCGGGCTCGGTCTCGCGATCGTCCGCCAACTGACGGAAATGATGGGCGGCGAGATCAGTGTGACCAGCCAGCCCAACATGGGTTCAACCTTCATCTTCACGGTCAGGCTGCGTCACCAGCCGGCCGGCGATAACGAGAAGTATTTGGATCCGGCACCGATCGCGGATCTTTCCGTACTACTCGTCACTGGCGATGATCACGAGAGAAACAGCCTGAAGGACTACCTGTCGTCATGGAATATCTCAGCGGTCAGCGCCGACACCGCCGAACGTGCGGTGACGCTGGCACTCCGGGCACGGACCGCCGGTCGAGGTTTTGATCGGATCCTGGTTTCCGATGCGCTCGCCGATACAGTGAACCTTCAATTCTTCAATGAGAGCCAGCGGGATCCCTCGCTTAAGAAAGTAGCGGTCACCGTGATCGGTGGAATACGAGAGGGATACTCCAACCTGGAGCGACCGGTCCAGCGCGCGGCACTTTACCTCGAATTGTGCAAGGACGGTCATCGCCGTGCGAATGCTCCGCCCGGCGCGGCACCCGCGAACGATACGATCGTGAAAGCGGCGCTGGGCGCACCGAAGGCCAGGTCAGACATTCACGCATTGCTCGTTGAGGACAACCCAATCAATCGCCTCGTGGCGTCGGAATATCTGAAACGTGCCGGATGTGTCGTCGATCTGGCGGTGCATGGGCGTGAGGCCGTGGACCGGTGCCGGCGGAAAACTTACGATATTGTCTTCATGGATTGCCAGATGCCGGAAATGGACGGGTTCGATGCGGCCCGGCTCATTCGCAAGGAGCATACGGCATTAGGGGTGCGCATACCGATCGTCGCGCTGACCGCGAGTGCGATGGACGAGGATCGGGCGCGGTGCGTCGCCGCGGGCATGGACGGCTGTGTGATCAAGCCGGTCAACCAGGAAATCATCGCCGATGCGTTGCAGCGCTGGGTTCCGCCAACGCGCCGCGTGCTGGCCGAAGCGTAATATCAACGCGTCGCCGTAAGCGGCTGGCTAACCGTTCGACAGGCGGAACGGCGCCTCGGTTTTCGCGCGCAACTCGTCGACCGTCACATCGGGTGCCATTTCCAGCAGACGCAGATCGCCATCCTTGCCTTTCTCCGGCACCTCGAACACGCCGAGATCGGTAATGATCAGATCGACCACACCCGCGCCGGTCAGAGGCAGATTGCAACGTTTCAACAGCTTCGGTTTGCCGCCCGCGGTGTGCTCCATCAGCACGACGACCCGCCGCACGCCGGCGACAAGGTCCATCGCGCCGCCCATGCCCTTGACCATCTTGCCGGGGATCATCCAGTTCGCGAGGTCGCCGTTCTCCGCCACCTGCAGCGCGCCGAGGATTGAAATGTCGATATGCCCGCCGCGCACCATGGCGAAGCTGGCGGCGCTATCGAAGAAGCTGGTGGTCGGCAGCGTGGTGACGGTTTGCTTGCCGGCATTGATCAGGTCGGCGTCTTCCTCGCCCTCGAACGGGAACGGACCCATGCCAAGCATGCCGTTCTCCGAGTGCAACTGAATCGAAATCCCGTCCGGCAGGTGGTTCGCCACCAATGTCGGAATGCCGATGCCGAGATTGACATAGAAGCCGTCTCGAAGCTCGTGTGCCGCGCGTGCGGCCATCTCATCACGGGTCCAGGCCATGGTCGCGGTCTCCTTCAGTAGCGCTTGCGCACGGTGCGTTGTTCGATACGTTTTTGAACCGACACCAGCGGAACGATCCGATTGACGAAGATGCCGGCGGTGATGATGTGGTCGGGATCGATCTGACCGGCCTCGACGATTTCCTCAACCTCGGCGACCACCGTTTCGGCGGCGGTGGCCATGATCGGATTGAAGTTCCGTGCGGTCATCCGGTAGATGAGATTGCCTTCCGGGTCGGCCTTCCAGGCGTGGATGACCGCGAGATCAGCGCGCAATCCGCGCTCCATCACATAGGCGCGGCCGTCGAAGACCTGGGTTGGCTTGCCTTCGGCGATTTGCGTGCCGACGCCGGTGGCGGTGAAGAACGCTGGAATGCCCGCGCCACCCGCACGAATGCGTTCCGCGAGAGTGCCTTGCGGGTTGAACTCAATCTCCAGTTCTCCGGCGAGGTATTGTTTCGCGAATGTTGCGTTTTCGCCGACATAGGAGCTGATCATTTTCTTCACCTGCCGCGTGTGCAGCAGCAAGCCGAGGCCGGCGTCGTCGATGCCGGCGTTGTTGGAGATGATCGTCAGGTCCTTGACGCCCGACGTACGTATCGCTTCGATCAGGGTTTCGGGGATGCCGCACAGGCCGAACCCGCCTGACATGATGGTCATGCCGTCGCGCAACAGCCCCGCGAGCGCCGTTTCCGCGTCCGGGTAGATCTTGTTGACCGCCATGAACGTCCCTTTCGATCCAATTGTCCGTCATGGACATCCCCCGGCCTGATCGGGGGATCGACCGAGCGATGACCGCATAGCATGACGGGTCGACCCTCGGAATGGCTGCAATTAACCGTGCGGGCAGGCGTTCCGCAAGGTCAATGGCATTCCGCACCGCGCTCCTGGTCCGACTGAATCGCGACCAATCGCATGGCGAGAACAATGCAACATGCGCGAGAGCTCTAAAGCCCGTCGGAATTCCTGGAACTATCCGTGAGGAATAAAGCCCGGGTTAACCAACACCCGCCAGAATTGAAAAGCCGGCGGGAATCCCCCCGCCGGCTCAACATCGGAGTTGACCAGATGATGACGAATCTGATCCTCCTGCTGCTGATCGTGGTGATTCTTGACCGCAAAGTCAAGATAACCATCGAGAGGAAGTAGGGGTCGGGGCCGGTCCACTCGTGGGCCGGCCCTACCCCGGTGCATTAGATGTTGACCAGCACATTCTCGGGTCGCGGTGAGATTTCGCCCCGTTCTACCCGCAACACCTGACGAGTAATCATCTCGTGCGTCGGCGCGGCAACCCCTACGCGAGCGCCTTCGCT
>JBEKGV010000057.1:0-10576 GCA_050012615.1 Acetobacteraceae bacterium
CCCGATTTGACCGTCATGGCCAAGCTCGTTTTAGCCGTCACGGACCAGCTCGTTTTAGCCGTCATGGCCCAACTCGTTTCAACCGTCATGGCCCGGCTCGTCCGGGCCACCTGTACAGGCACTTGCCGCGATAGGTAGCCCGGACGAGCCGGGCCATGACGACGCCGGATGGAGGCCATTCTGCCGCGGAAATTTTGGGCTCTATTACGGCACTGTTCGCACTTTCTTAATGCGGCAACGCCCATGGTCGCGGAATGGTGGGCGGCTGGGTTTACATCATGACCAACAAAGCATTCGGCACACTCTACGTTGGAGTCACGAACGACATCGCCCGCCGAGCCTGGGAACACCGCCAAGGCGTGGCATCGGCGTTCACCTCCCGATATCGGCTCACCCGCCTTGTGTACATGGAACGGCACGAGCGGATCGAAACAGCGATCCAGCGGGAGAAGAGGTTCAAACACTGGCCGCGACAATGGAAACTGAACCTGATTATCGATCAAAACCCGAACTGGTTGGACTTGTTCGAACGATTGAATTCTTAGTGCATGGGGCAGCAGTTCGTCGGCCTGGCATCGTGCCGCGACAGGTGGCCCGGACGAGCCGGGCCATGACGGAGCAAAATGGAACGCCGCCGTCCTCACGACGTAACCCCCACGAGGCCGCGGATTACTTTCACGTCATCGAACGGATGCACGACACCGGCTATCGTCTGGCCTTGCTCGTGGCCCTTACCCGCCACTACCAGCACGTCTCCGGGGCCCAGATCGTTCAACGCCGCCTCGATGGCCCTCGCGCGGTCGCCGATCTCCAGCGCGTCCGGACAACCGGAAAGCACGGCCGCTCGAATAGCCCTGGGCAATTCGCCCCGTGGGTTGTCGTCGGTTACTATGATCCGGTCCGCGAACCGAGCCGCCGCCTCCCCCATCAACGGACGCTTGCCGCTGTCACGGTCGCCACCCGCGCCGAACACGATGTGCAGCCGGCCCGCCGTGTGGGGACGCAGCGCGGTCAGCAGCCGCTCCAACGCGTCGGGGGTATGCGCGAAGTCGACGTAGGCCGCGGCACCATTCGGCAGGTGCGCCGCCAACTCCATCCGGCCGCGTACACCGGTTAACCGAGGCACGAAGTCCAGCACGTGCTCCGTGCCAAGTACGACGGCGAGACCGGCCGCCACAAGAACATTATCCGCCTGGAACCGGCCCGGCAGGTTCAGCATGACCTCCTGCCGCCCGTTACCCTCGTGAGGGACCTCCAACGTCAGGATCTGACCATCGGCACGAGGCACGACCTGGATCAGCCGAAACAGCGAACCCCCCATCCCCACGGTGTGAAACGCGAGACGGCGGGTAATGGCGACCCCGCGCAGTGCCTCCAGCGTTACCGGATCCATCTCGGCATGGGCGATCAACGGCGATCGCGGCGGCAGCAAAGACCCCGCCAACCGCAGCTTGGCCGCGCGATACGATGCCATGGTGACGTGATAGTCCAGGTGATCCCGCGTCAGATTGGTGAAAGCCGCCGCCGCCAGCCGGACGCCGTCCAGCCGGTACTGGTCCAGTCCATGCGACGACGCCTCCATCGCGACCCGCTGGATCCCTTCGCGCGCAAGCCCCGACAGAGTCCGCGCGAGCGTCACCGGATCTGGCGTGGTCAGTCCCGGGCCCGGCTCGTGGCCAGGCGCGATCAGGCCCAAAGTGCCAATGCTGGCGGCGCGGCGACCCCCAAGGGTCCAAATTTGGCGGAGGAACTCGACCGTGCTGGTCTTGCCGTTGGTGCCGGTGACCGCGGCAACGGTTTCGGGGCGAACCCCGGCCAGGACAGCTGCGATCAGAGCCAGCATCCGGCGCGGCTCCGGATCTGTCAGCAACACGCGCGGCGGCACCTCGGGCGGCCAATTGGTGCCGGGCTGCGCCAACACGGCAGCGGCACCATGGCGCACGGCATCGGGGATGAAGTCCCGTCCGTCCACGAAAACGCCCGGCACCGCGACGAACAAATCGCCCGCTCTGACCTGCCGGCTGTCTGCCGTGATCTGGCCGATGTCCAGCCCGGCCACGACCCTTGGCAGCGGCCGGGGGGGGCCGGGGAAAGCGAGGATCTGGCGGTAGATGTCGCTAAGGAGCATCGGTCGACACCGATGACAGCAGCATCTTGGACGACGACGACGGACGGCCCTCCAGTGGCGAAGATCCCATGGGACCAACCGGATAGATTTGGGTCCTGTGCAGCAAATCCGGTTGCACCGGCAGAGCCGGGCCTCGCAAGGGAACACCAGCCGGCGGACCCGCCGGGGCCCGACCCCCCGGCGTCACCGAAGATGGGGTCACCGAAGATGGGGTCACCGAAGCTGGGATCACCGACGCCGGACGCGACACCATATCCGAGGCCGGCGCGACCACCCGGATCGGTCCCAGCGTCATCCCACGCGGCGGTTGCAGCGGGATCGCCAGCGCTTCCTCGATCGCCGGCGCGTCCTGCGTGTCGGGCATCAAACCCAGAATGGGGCCGATGCGGGCAATAACCTTACCGGCCGCGGGAGCAGCCACCTGCCCGGCCGTCGAGTAACCGCCGGTCGACGCGTTGCCGTGCGGCTCGTCGAGCATCATGTAAACCGCGTACCGCGGCGCCTGCATCGGAAACACGCTCATGAACGCCGAGACGTTGGCGTGTTTCTTATAACCGTGCCCGGAGTTCTTCTCGGCCGTCCCGGTCTTGCCTCCCGGAAAGTAGCCCGGCACCTCGGCCTTCTTGCCAAACCCGCTGGTGACAACCAGGCGCATGAGCCGCCGCATCACATCCGAGGTCGACGGCCGCATCACACGCGTCCCCTCGGGCGGATTGGTCTGATCGACCGCCAGCACCGTCGGCCGCAGTAAAATACCCCCGTTGGCGACCGCGGCAGTCCCAACAACGACATGCAGCGGCGTAACCGAAATGCCGTGCCCGAACCCGACCGTGTAGTTCACCGCCTCACCCCATGCTGCTTCGGAATGGAATTGCGGGCGATCCGCCTCATGCAATTCGATGGGAACCCGATCGAACATACCCATGGCGCGCAGCCAGGCACGCTGCCGGTCACCGCCGACCTGATGAGCGATGCGCGCGGCGCCAAGATTGGACGAGTAAGCGAGCACTTCGGGCAGTGCCAGCCAGCGGTGCTTGCCTTCGAAGTCGGTGATCGTGAAATGGCCGATATGAATGACGTCGGCTGCGTCGAACGTATCCCAGATGTGCACGACATTGTCGTCAAGCGCCATCGACAGGGTTTGCAACTTGAATGTGCTGCCCGGCTCATAGCGTCCGGTCAGAGCGCGATTGAAGCGCGCATCCTTATCCGCCGTGCCAAGGTCGTTGGCGTCATAATCCGGCAACGAAACCATCGCCAGAATTTCGCCCGTGTTGACATCCATGACGATGCCGCAGGCACCGATCGCGCCGAACTCTTCTTTCGCCGCCAGCAGTTCCTCACGCACCACGTTCTGCACGCGCACGTCCAGCGACAGACGCAGCGGCTCGCCGTTGCCGCGGATGCGCTGATCGAGAGCAAGCTCGGCGCCGGCGATGCCGTTCTCGTCTATGCCGACGCCGCCGATCACGTGGGCGGCGACCCGGCCGAGGGGATAATGGCGCTGCTGGGTCTGGCGGAAATCCACACTGGGGATGCCCAGGTTGTTGATGCGGGCTTCCTCATCGGGAGTGATCTGACGCTCGATATAGACGAAGCGCCGGTTCGTTTCCGACAGCCGCTTGAGCGCCATCTGCACGTCCAGCCTGGGCAGCACGGTCTTGAGCTTCTGCACCGCCTCCGCCGGATCGCCGATCGCGTTGGGATCCGCGTACGCTTCGCGCGTCGGCTCAGAGATCGCGAGCGGCTGACCGTTGCGGTCAACGATCATCGCGCGCGCACCGGGCGTGAGGATGTCGGTGATGGGCTGCAGCGGCCCTTTCGCGATCGGCGGCATCGTCTCGCGCGCCACCTTCGCGTGAACCGGATTGATGACGGTGATCCAGGCGACCCGAAACGCCACCACGGTGAACATGGCCGCGAACAGGCCGGCGGCGATCACCAGCCGGCCGCGGCTGCGCTGGATCGCTTCACGCCGGCGCCGTTCGGCGGCGGTGACCTGGAAATGCTCCATGCGCAGCACCGCGTCCCGTGGCGGCGCACCGCGGCGGATCCGCAGGCGATGCAAGCCCCAGCCACTGGATTGCGGGCCGTTGGGCTCGGATGGAGCGTCGGAACCGGTCATCGAATTACCTCAGTGACCAACGGAGTTCGTCCAGGACGCGTTAACCGGAGTGGGAGCCGGCAGCGGCGCCGGCACTCCGCCGCGTTGCATCCCGAGCAGCGATCCCTGCCCCGGCGGCGGGCCGAAGGGCCGAACCTGCGCCGGCCTGGCAGCTTGTTGACGGTCGTACGCGCCGGCGTCGGCGATGTGGGGCTCAACCGGCCTGGGCGGCGGATTTCCCCACTGACCCCCACCTTGAGCCTGGAGCGGCGGCAATTCCTGGGCCTGCACCCGCCCAGAGGTAACCGGAAGCGGCGCGCTCCGTGGTGAAGGCGCGACCTGCGCAGCCGCCTGAACCGAACTGCCCTGGGTCGGTGCGGCCTGCCGCGGCTCGGCGAGCCGCATTGGGACGGGCTTCGGCTCGATGGGTTTGGCCGGCGGGGCATGCGGCTCCTCCGCGAGACGCGGCTCGGCCGTCGGGCGGGGCCGTATCGCCTCCTGTTCCTGCTGCTCCGCGGGCGGTCGAGGCGTAACCGGCCGTGCCTGGAGCGGGATGGAAACAGCGACCGGCTGAAGCGCTGGAGGCTGAGTTGTGGAGGACTGGACCGTGGAGGATTGGGCCGTGGAGGATTGGGCCGTCGGGGTCTGAAGCTGGGCAGTCGGCGGGATTGGTGGAACCGGGAGATCGTCGGCCGCCGCCTCATTCACGCTGTTCGCTTCGCCGGCTTGCGGATCGGACTGAGCGACGGGCGTTTGATCCTCAGGCTCGCCCGGTGTGTCGATCGGGTCCGCTCGTGGCGTCGGCAGGCGATTAGGCAGGTCCGCCAGCCGCACGAACTGGGTTGGCGCGACCGCTTTCAGGCCGAGGTATTCATCGGAATATTTGCGAAGCTGCTCCGGCTCCCCCAGCCGGATCCAGTCGTCCATCAGGCGGCGGCTTTCGACTCGTAAATTGTTGGTGTCCTTGGCGATTTGGTCGATGTGCTTATCCATCAACTCGACTTCGTGCTTCGCGCGGTACAGATACAGTCCCGCGCTCAGCGCCAGGATCCAACAAATCATCGTGATGGGTCTGATCATGCGATCACCGATCGGGCTGTCAAAAACGTTGGACGCAGGGTATTCATGCGGCCACCTCCAGGCATTCGATGGCACGGAGCCTCGCCGAGCGGGCGCGAGGGTTGGCCGCGACCTCGGCCGTACCAGGCTTCAGCGCTCTCGGTGTCACGAGACGAAACCGCGCGCCCACTGCTGCCGGTCCCTGTGAAAGCCCCCGCGGGTCGTGGCGCGACGGCGACGGGCCGCGACCGGAGACCTCGGTCATGAAGCGCTTGACGATGCGGTCCTCGAGCGAATGAAACGACACCACCACGATCCGCCCGCCCGGGTTCAGCAACCGCACCGCCTGAGCGAGCCCTCGCTCGACCTCTCCCAGTTCGTCGTTGACCGACAGCCGCAATGCCTGGAACGAGCGGGTCGCCGGATGGTGGCCGGATTTATCCGGTGGCAGCACGGCCCGAATGATGCTGGCGAGCCGTCCGGTCGTCTCGATCGGTGCCTCCGCGCGGGCAGCGACGATGGCGCGCGCCACCCGGCGGGAGGCCCGTTCTTCGCCCAGTTGGAACAGGAGGTCGGCGAGCTCGCGCTCCGGAAGAGTGTTGACCAGAACAGCGGCGGTCGGATCGTTGCCGCCCACTACGGTCGGCCCATGCCGTCCCATGCGCATGTCGAGCGGACCGTCTCCCATGAATGAAAATCCCCGCGCCGGATCGTCAAGCTGGAATGAGGACACGCCGAGATCCAGGACGACGCCATCCAGCGCATACGCTCCGGCGGCGTTGAGCAAAGTCAGCATTTCGCCAAAGCGGCCGTGCAGGAGATGCAGGCGGCCAGGATATTCAGCCACGAGGCTCGCGCCGCGGGCGATCGCGGTTTCATCGCGGTCGATCGCCCAAACATGACACCTGGCATGGTCAAGGATGGCCCGCGTGTACCCACCCCCGCCGAAGGTGCCGTCGAAATACACCGCGCCGTCGCGCGGATTGAGTGTCTCAAGCATCTCCGGCAGCATCACCGGGACGTGGCCGTCCCGGAGCGTCGTGCGGGAGTTATCCCGTGCCGTCGCGCGGGACTCACGAGCCCTCGCGTGGGATGTGTCACGAGGCGTCGCGGGGGATGTCATACGGCTATCTCCCTTTGGCGAGCCATCCGCTGGCGGTTCGCGGCCTGAGCTTCGGCCTTCCGTCCAGGGACGTTGTCTGGATGCCAGAGTTGAAACCGCGTGCCCATGCCGACGAAAGCGACACAGCCGGAGCGGGAGAGACCGGCGTGACCCAGCAACGCATCGTGGATGATGATGCGGCCTTCCTTATCGGTCTCGATCGGATACGCGTCGGCGAACAGCACGGTAGCGAGCGCGTCATACTCTTCGCTGAGCGGGTCGAGCTTTTCAAGCTCGGCGACGAGGGCCTGATGTCTTATCTCGGTCAGCGCCTCGATGCACTGCGTCTTGTCCGATGGCCGGAGCACCAGGGGGATGCTGATCTGGCCTTCTCCGGAGGCGGGGATGTTCACGGCTCCGGTGCGCAGAGCGACACGGAAGGAAGCAGGGACCGATACCCTGCCCTTCGCATCGAAATTCTGCACATAGGTTCCGTTGAACAGAGCCATTCAGATCCTGGCCACCTCCCGGCAATGGTCGGCACGTCAGCAACGGGCGGAGCAGAACAGCCAATCGACGCGGTCTGGTTAGGTTTTCCGCCGGGCAACCTGATCCAGTACCACCACGAACCCCACTGGAATTTCCGTGGGAACTTCCTGGCGAAGTATGGGTTCACATGGGATCGCATGGGAATTTGCCCCCCTACAAGGGTGGTTGACCGCTCGCGCGCGAAAAAATCGTGCGAGATGAGCAAGCTTGGATGACGGCTTTAAGAAACCGGTTGGAGTCACCACAAGAAGTTGGTGGCAGAATCTCAGCGATTCGTGTTTTGTTCTTGCGAATTTAATGCCTTCCGCGGACGTATCGGTTCAGCCCGCGTTATTCCGCCGACCCTGGGTTCGAAGGAAACGCGATGGGGGAAAGGCGCCCGGGGGAAACGCACGGGAGCAAAGGGCCAGACGGCCTGTAAGCCGGGTTCTGTCCGCACATTCCTTCGACGGGGTCGATGGATTGCACGGGACGACCATTCCTCTGGGACGCACCTCACGGCGCGCCTCACGCGACCAACCCGGATGGCGGGACGGGAATGTCCCCGAGATCCCCCCGGACGAACCGGGGGAAGGCTCTGCCACCCCTATTCGGTCTTGCTCCCGGTGGGGTTTACCCTGCCGCCCCCGTTACCGGAGGCGCGGTGCGCTCTTACCGCACCGTTTCACCCTTGCCCACGAGATGTTGGCATCGCGTGGGCGGTTTATTTTCTGTGGCACTATCCCTGGGGTCGCCCCCGCCGGCCGTTAGCCGGCACCGTATTCCCGTGGAGCCCGGACTTTCCTCCGCACCCTGAACGAACCAAGGCACGGCGGCCGTCCGGCCGTCTGGTAACGCGGACATGGGACGGGATGGGTAAGCGCGTCAAGCGTGCACGCTGGTCAGGTGAGCGGCGCGGTCGTCCGTTTCGAGGCGAGCGATCGAGACCTATCACGCACCGCCCGGACAGGAAGTTGGCTGACCGTCGAGGCCTTCGTGGTTCAACTCGAAACTTGCCGTCGCGGCGGTTCCGGCCCGCCGGATCCTCAGCACATAGATGCTGTCGAAATCAGTACCTTTCCAATCAGGCACCGCGTTGGGATCGCCGCCAAATTGTTTCATCAGCGCTCGCGCCAGGAGCATGGCCTCGGTGTGCTCCCAGGCCACCAGAACATAGGCGTCATGATAAATCGGCGAATTGAGCTGTCGCTGCAGATCGTCGATCCGGGACTGGCCGATTTCGGAGTGGATCGGCAGGCCAAACGCGATGGCGGCCGGCTCGATCGTCGCCAGCGGGCGCACATAGTCGTAAAGCTTACCGTCATCGGTTTTTTGCTCCGACGGATTGGGTGCGAAGATCGCGGCCGGTGTGCCAAACGCCTTCTTAATGACCGGCGGCAGCGCGAGCGCGCGGTTCAGGCCCTGGCAGTTCAACTGGCCCAGTCCACTGGGCGGCTTTTCGGCGTGGCGGACGAGAACGATGGTCTCGGTCGTCGCGGTCTCGGCGGCACGCACTCTCGATATGAGCAGGTCGAAGAGCGAGACGCCGGCAAGCAGCGCGAGACACAAGCACGCGATTGGCGATTTCATTCCGGACGTCCCCGATGCAAGCGGCCCGCGAAGGGTGCTACCAGTTCAACGATGCCCGCACCTTGGCCAGCGCGGACATGTGGGCCTCGTGATCGCCGGCGAAACGAATGCACAGATGCCCGGCGCCCGCCTTCGAATAAGCCTCCAGATATTCCGCCACCCCCGAAACCGGGCCGGCATAACAAGCCTGGTGACTTCGCATCGTGGCGGCGGGCTGCAGGTAGTACCGCTCCAAGAACGAGTTCAGCCGCGCGTCGGCCTTCGCCGCATCCTCGTCCAGCGAAATTGTCAGATACATCGCACCTTCGACGACGCCCGGATCGCGGCCGGCGGCTTTCGCGATCGATCGCACCCGCCCAAGCCCGTCGGCGAACGCGTCGGGCGAGGGGGCGACCGGGAACCAGCCATCGAAGAACTTTCCGGCGCGCTCCAGGCTCGTCGGCAGATTGCCGCCGATCCACAGCGGCGGACCGCCCGCTCGATATGGGGTCGGAGCCAGGACGCCCTCATGCACCGGCCAGCGTCCCTCCCAATCGACCGGCTTTCCGGTCCACAGAGCGCGGCACAGGCGCAACCCCTCCATCATCCGGCCGATCCGTTTCTCGAACGGCACGCCGGACGCGGCGAATTCGGCGCGGATGTTGGGCACGTCGGCGGCGAACCCAACGCCCAGAATGAGCCGGCCCTCGGAGATCTGGTCGATCGTCGCCACCTGATGCGCGAGCAGCACCGGATTGCGCAACGCGGGCAGCAACACGGCGGTGCCCAGTTGGACGCGCGGCACGCGGCCGGCCACGCCGGCGAGCAGGGTCAACGGATCGTGCCGAGGACGGGCAAGCACCGAGTCTCCGACCCAGACAGAGTCAAACCCCTCGGCTTCCGCTCGCGCGGCGAGCGCCAGCAGCGATGCCGCATCCGGTTTGCCTTCCATGATTTGCTCGCGCGTGGGCAGCAGGTAGCCGAGTTTCGGTGCCATCGCGTCAGCCTTTCAGTTTACTTCTTACTGGTACCCACCATCGCGAGCGCGAGAGTCATAGTCGCTACACCGTCATAGCCGGGTCGTTACGCCGTCATAGCCGGGCTTGACCCGGCTATCTCTCGCTGCACTGTGCTGGAAGAGATGGCCGGGTCAAGCCCGGCCATGACGCGGGGACGTGTCGCACTTCAATGATTCTGGGTACTGGACCGGTTCAACCCTTGACGTCGGTACTGGGCCGATCATCGCCGCGGGCGAATTCGTCGTGCCAATGCCCTTCCTTATCCTCATAGGAAATCTCCGTCCCCTCTCCCGGCACGATTTGTAAGTGCGCGGCCCGCTCCGCCGCGTGACGCGCCTTGTCGTGGGACGGGAAGGTCTCGGAGAACACCTCGTCGACCTTGTAGGCCCACCCGCCGTCGTGCTCGACGACTTCATAGGTTATTTTGGGCATGCATCGCTCCTGATGGTGACGGCCGCCAGCACCGTAACACCTTGGCCGGCGCCTTTGAACCGCACCCCGGCCATTGTTTGGATGGCCCGCGAGCCATCGGCGGTGTAAGCCTGACCGCGCCAAGGTGCGCATGACCCAATCAGACATCGCTTTTCCGCTCGAAGCCGAGGCGCACGTGCCGCCAGCGCTCACCGGGTCCTATCCCGTCCGATCCGGCAACCTCGTGCGGCCGCTGGTCGACGGTGTCCCAACGTTTCAGCGGATCGGCGAAGCGATCGAGGCCGCTCGTCACAGCGTCTGGCTCACCGTCGCATTCTTCGCCCCCGATTTCGCCTTCCCGGACGGCGCGGGCTCGCTTCTTGACGTGCTCGACCGCACCGTCGCCCGAGGCCTGGATGTGCGAATTCTGTTTTGGCGGCCCAACCCTGAAAGCAGCGGTTACGGTCACACCTTCCCGGGCTCTCAGGCGAACAGAGACATGCTTCGCGTGCGAGGTTCGACGTTCCTCGCCCGTTGGGACCGAGCCCATGCCGCCTTCTTGCAGCACCAAAAGAGTTGGGTCATCGATGCCGGCCATCCAACAGAAACGGTGTTCGTCGGAGGCATCAATCTGACAGCGCAGGCGTTGGGATCGC
>JBEKGV010000058.1:0-10556 GCA_050012615.1 Acetobacteraceae bacterium
CACAAAGCATGCTGCACGTACCGCTTGTCCGGTTGATCGCGCGAGAACGCGACATCCAAACGGGTCAGCAGCCCATCCTTGATCCAGTCCTGCCATTCGAGCTGATACAGGAAATCGTGCAGATAGTTACGGTGTCCGAACACCAGCCAGTTCTTGCCGCGCGCACCGGTGGCCTCACGCTCCTGCAGGAAGCCGCGGAAGGGCGCGACGCCGGTGCCTGGTCCGATCATGACGATCGGACGCGACGGATCCTCGGGCAGCCGGAAATGCGGGTTGGGGCGGAGAAAAACGCTGAGCCGATCACCGGCTTCGCGTCGCTCGTTCATGTCGATCGAGGCAACGCCCAGTCGATCTTTGCCGTGTGAAGCGTAACGAACGCCGGCGACGAGGAGATGCGCTTCTTCGCCGACCGCCTTGCGGCTTGAGGCGATCGAGTAGTACCGCGGTGGCAACGGGCGCAACAGGCCGGTCAATTGGTCGGGTGTGAATTTGTGTGGTGCGGCCTCGAGAAGGTCGATCACCTGACGCCCGTCGACCGGCTGGCGGGACGTCCCGGTCAGGGCCGCGTGGTCGTCGATTTGTTTCGAGGTGAGCGTGGTGATGTCGTAACTGTCGCGTAAAGCCAGGCGCAGCGCCGTGTCGTCATCGAGACCGGTCGCCTGCAGCACCGCATCGACCAACGCTGGATCGTTCCGCGGAACGACACCGAGCGCGTCGCCAGGTTCATAGGCGATACCGCTGCCTTCAAGCGAAAACTCGATATGGCGTGTGTCGGACAACGAACGGCTGCCGGTCAGACGGAGATGCTCGGTTATCTCCGCCTCGAACGGGCGTCCCCGTGTCCAGGTCTCCGCCACTGTCTCCGCCACTGGGCGGGCAAAGTCGACATGGATGACCGACGTATCTTCAACCGGCGTCTCACCGGCTGCCGCGCTGATCTGGTCCAATGCCGCATCGATCCAGGTGCCGGCAGGGGTCTCGAAGTCCAGATCGCATTCGATTCGATCGACGATCCTGGTGGCGCCCAATGAGGCGAGACGTTCGTCGATGCGGCGGCCGATTTCGCAGAATTGTGCGTAGGCGCGATCGCCGAGCGCCAGAACGGCGAACCGGGTTTTGTCGAAGCGTGGGGCGTCGTCAGCCATCAGCGCCTCGTAGAAATCGATGGCGCGTTGCGGCGGGTCGCCCTCGCCCCAGGTGCTGGCGATCAGCAGCAGGTTCGGGATCTCGGCCATTTCGGCGGGGGTGGTGCTGGCCATGTCGACCACTTTGACCGCGAAACCGAGTTTGGCCGCGGACTTGCGGGCACGCGCGGCCAGGGCCTCGGCGTTTCCCGATTCCGTGCCGAAGAGAATTGTCAGCGGCGCGCGGGGTTTGGGGGGTGCGGCGGGAACTGCCTGCGGCGGCGCGTTCGCTGCCTGCACGCCGGCCAGAAAGCCGGACAACCAGGCGCGCTGCTCGGCGGTGGTCGTGGATATGACGCTGTTCAGCGCGGAGATCTGATCGGCTCCGAACGGCGCACCCGCGGGCAATAGCACACTTTGAGCCATCATATTGTCCTTGGGCTTGCGGGAACGTGCGTCGGTCGGGTGAACGAAAAAATATTCTCCGTGATGGAATACCGTGAAAGAACGATTTCGGTGGCCACCGGGCCATGCGGCGCAAACCCGGTCCGCGGTTGAGGATATCCTTCCGGGGCAGCGGCCGGCAAAAAGGGGCTTGCCGCCGGCGAGGCTGAGACGATGGCCAGTTGCGGCATGGCGGAACCTCGCGATGAAAATTACCCCTGGGTAAGAGGATATTTTTCTAAAAACCGCAAGATATACCCAGAAAATAAGGGGGAAATGCTAATCCCGGCGCAGGGACGTCGGGACTTTTTCTACCGTGTGGCGGTTGGTGAAATCTTTTGCCACACGCCTGCCGCCGTCGCGTCGCCACCGCTAAAACGCGGTGAACAAGTTCAGGACGTCTCCCGCGTTACCGGAAAGGGTTGCCCCGGTTTTTAGATGATTTTTGCTAAAAACCGCCCGCGGCGAGTTACCGCAAGCTGGCGTTGATCGCCTCCAGCGCCTTCGCGCCGGGCACCAGATCCGCATCACCGAGTTCGTTCAACGGCGTCTCGACCGTCTTCAGATGCGCGTGCATGTCCCTCGGGTTCGGATCGACGAACAGCAGACCGGTCACCATCTCCCCCGCCGCATGGCGCTCCTGCATATAAGCGAGCGCGCCAATCCGGTCGTGCACGTCGTATTCGGGATGCAGCTTGCGTAGCCGCAGCACCGACCCATCGTGCTGGGTCACCATCTCCAACGTGCCCGGTGCATAATCCGCGGTGATTTCGCCGCGCGGGATCATCATATCCAGAGCGTTCACTGCCTCATTGTGCTCACGCACGAAGTCAAAACTCTTGGTGGAGCCCTCGTGATTGTTGAACGCGACGCACGGCGAGATGCAATCGATGAAGGCCGCGCCTTCATGTTTCAACGCCGCCTCGATCAGCGGCACCAGTTGTCCCTTGTCGCCCGAGAAGCTGCGCGCGACGAATGTCGCCCCGAGCTGCAGCGCCATGCCGACGAGATCGATCGCCTCGTCGCTGTTCACCACGCCGCGTTTCGACTTCGCACCCTTGTCGGACGTCGCGGAGAACTGCCCTTTCGTCAGACCGTAAACCCCGTTGTTCTCGACGATGTAGACCATGTTGACGCCGCGCCGCATCGCATGAGCGAACTGCCCGATGCCGATCGAGGCGCTGTCGCCATCACCCGACACGCCGAGGTAAATCAGGTCCCGGTTCGCCATGTTCGCGCCGGTCAGCACCGACGGCATCCGCCCGTGCACCGAATTGAACCCATGCGACGCGCCGAGGAAATACGTGGGCGTCTTCGACGAACAGCCGATGCCTGAGAGTTTGGCGATCCGATGCGGCGGCAGATCGAGTTCGTAACAGGCTCGCACGATCGCGGCGCTGATCGAGTCATGCCCGCATCCCGCGCACAACGTGGAGACCGGTCCTTCGTAATCGCGCCGCGTGAAGCCAAGCGCGTTCTTCTGCAAATCGGGATGATGCAGTTTCGGTTTGGCGAGGTAAGTCATGATACCACCTTACGCAGCGGAACGATCTTTTCCGACCCGGGCTTTTCCGACCCAAGCTTTTCACCGATCGCCCCGGCGATGAAGCGCGCGGTGATCGGCGTGCCGTCATAGTGCAAGATCTTCACCAGTTTCTTCGGATCGATCTCAAGTTCGTTGATCAGCAGCGAGCGCATTTGACCGTCGCGATTTTGCTCGACGACGAACACCGTGTCGTGTTCGGCGATGAATTCCTCGACCTCGTCGCCAAACGGGAAGCCGCGGAGGCGCAGCAGGTCCAGAGGGACGCCTTGGTCCTTGGTCAGGATTTCGTCCGCCTCGGTCATCGGCGCGCTCGTGGAGCCGAAGTAAATCGCGCCCAGTTTTGTTGGCACGGACGCCTTGGTGAGGATCGCGGGAGGAATGAACTCGCGCGCGGTGCGGTGCTTCTTCAGCAGCCGGTCCATATTCTCCTTGTAGTCCGGCCCCTCTTCCGAATACCGCGCCATCCGGTCTTTCGATGTCCCGCGGGTAAAGAACGCCCCCTTGCTCGGATGCGTGCCGGGATAGGTACGGTAGGTGATACCGTCATCGTCGACATCCAGATAGCGTCCGAACGGCTTGCCCGCGTCCAGATCCTCGGCCGTCATGACCTTGCCGCGATCCATTTTTCGCGAGTCATCCCAGGTGAACGGTTTGCACAGCCGCTCATTCATGCCGATCTCCAGATCGAGCATGACAAAGATCGGGGTCTGCAACCGGTCCGCCAGATCGAACGACAGCGCGCCAAATTCAAAACATTCGTGCGGGTCCTCGGGGATCAGCAGGATGTGTTTGGTATCGCCATGGCTGGCATAGGCACAGGACAAAATATCGGTCTGCTGGGTGCGCGTCGGCATGCCGGTGGACGGCCCGGACCGTTGTACATCCATGATCACCGCCGGGATTTCGGCGAAATAGGCCAGCCCGATGAACTCCTGCATCAACGAGATGCCCGGTCCCGACGTCGTGGTGAACGCGCGCGCGCCGTTCCAGGCCGCGCCGATCACCATTCCGATCGATGCGAGCTCATCCTCGGCCTGCATGATCGCGAATTTGTTCCTGCCCGACGCCTTATCGACACGCATGCGGCTGGTGTAGCGCATGAACGCCTCGGCCAGAGACGACGACGGCGTGATCGGATACCACGCGCAAACCGTCGCGCCGCCGTAAACCGCACCAAGCGCGGCAGCCGCGTTGCCTTCGATGAAAATGCGATCGCCGACCGTGTTGGCCTTGCGCATGCGCAACCCGATCGGATGCTCCATGTTGGCCTTCACCCAATCGATACCCATGTGCAACGCCTGCACATTGGCGGCGATCAGCTTGTCGCGGCCCTTGAATAGTTCCGCCAGCAGGTTTTCGATCGCCGCCACGTCCATGTCCAGCAATGTGGCCAGGGAGCCAAGTCCGACGATGTTTTTGAACAACTGGCGCTGCCGGGGATCGGAATACGCGGCATTCGTCATTTCGGTCAGCGGAACACCCAAAACGACGATGTCGTCGCGGAACTTCGACGGCGGCATCGGCTTGGTGTTGTCGTAAAACAAATAGCCGCCCGACACGATCGAGTGTACGTCCTCATCCCAGGTCTGCGGGTTCATCGCGACCATCAGGTCGACCCCGCCGCCGCGCGCGCCCAGATGTCCGGACTCCGACACGCGGACTTCGTACCACGTCGGAAGCCCCTGAATGTTGCTGGGGAAAATGTTGCGCGGGGTAGACGCCACGCCCATGCGCAACACCGCCTTGGCGAACAGCGAGTTCGCACTCGCCGAGCCCGACCCGTTCACGTTGGCGAACTTGACGACGAAATCGTTGACCCGCTGAAGGCCTTCGACCCGGTCTACTTGCTGCAGCATGCGGTCTCCGCTTGTGCCACGTCGATCAGGAAACGTTCCATATCCCATGCGCCAGTGGGGCAACGTTCGGCGCACAATCCGCAATGCAGGCAAACGTCTTCGTCTTTCGCCATGATGCGGCCGGTCTTCAATCCACCGGAAACGTAAAGCGCCTGCGTCAGATTGGTCGCCGGAGCGTTCAATCGCGTCCGTAGCTCGGCTTCCTCGCCATTATCCACGAAGCTGATGCAATCCACCGGGCAGATATCGACGCAGGCATCGCACTCGATGCACAGCTTGTCGGTGAATATCGTCTGCACGTCGCAGTTAAGGCAACGCTCGGCTTCGGCGTAAGCCAGCTTTTCGTCGAACCCAAGCTCGACCTCGGCCTTGATGTCCTTGAGCGCGATCAGCTTGTCCCGGTGCGGAACCTTGAAGCGCAAATCGAGCGAAATGTCGTTGTCGTAGCTCCACTCGTGGATGCCCATCTTGGTGCTGGTGATGTTGACACCCGGAGGAGGACGATCGTTGATGTCCTCGCCTTCGCACATCTTGTGGATCGAGATCGCGGCCTGGTGGCCGTGCGCGACAGCCCAGATGATGTTCTTCGGACCAAACGCCGAGTCGCCACCGAAGAACACGCGCTGGTTGGTGGATTGAAACGTCGTTTCGTTGACGACGGGCATCTCCCACTCGTTGAATTCGAGGCCGATATCGCGCTCGATCCACGGAAACGCGTTTTCCTGTCCGATCGCGACCAGCACGTCGTCGCATTCGAAGAAGTGATCCGGCTCCCCTGTTGGGACCAGCCGGCGCCGGCCACGCGCATCGTACTCGGCATGCACCTTCTCAAATGTCATGCCATATAGACGGCCGTCCTGATGCTTGAATTCCTTCGGCACCAGAAAGTTCAGGATCGGGATGTCTTCGTGGATCGCATCCTGCTTTTCCCACGGCGAGGCTTTCATTTCCTCGAACCCGGAGCGAACGATCACCTTCACGTCATCACCGCCCAGACGGCGTGACGACCGGCAGCAATCCATGGCTGTATTGCCGCCGCCAAGCACGATCACGCGACGGCCGATTTTCGTGATGTGGCCAAACGACACCGAGGACAGCCAGTCGATCCCGATATGGATGTTGGCAGCCGATTCCGTCCGGCCCGGGATGTCCAGATCGCGCCCGCGCGGTGCACCGGAGCCAACGAAGATCGCGTCGTAGTCATCGGCCAGCAGTGCTTTCAGACTGTCTACATTTTGGCCCAACCGCATCTCGGGTCCCAGACGGGTGATGTAGCCGACCTCTTCGTCGATGACTTCCTCGGGCAACCTGAACTTAGGGATTTGGCTGCGGATCATGCCGCCGGCGCGGGTGTCTCCGTCGTATATCACGCAGTGGTAACCCAAAGGCGCCAGGTCACGCGCGACAGTGAGTGACGCCGGGCCAGCACCGACCAGCGCGATCTTCCTGCCGTTCTTGAACGTCGGCTTTGGCGGCAGACGGTCGCTGATGTCGCCTTTGTAATCGGCCGCGACTCGCTTCAGGCGGCAAATGGCGACGGGTTCTTCCTCGACCCGGCCGCGACGGCACGCGGGCTCACACGGACGATCACAGGTACGGCCGAGGATGCCGGGGAAGACGTTCGACTGCCAGTTGATCATGAAAGCGTCGGCGTAGCGGCCCGCCGCGATCAGCCTGATATACTCCGGAACCGGCGTATGGGATGGGCAAGCCCACTGACAATCGACAACCTTGTGGAAGTAATCCGGGTCTTGAATGTTAGTTTGCTGCAACCTGGTTCCTCCGTCCCGACCGGATGATGAATCACTCCCCAGTCGTACGCGCGGGGGCTTCTGAGGCCCCCGTCGGATTTCGTCAATACATTATAGCGTTTAGCAGCCATTCCCGCAATCGAAACGCAACAGCGCTTGAAATCGCTCCAGAGCTACCCGCGTTTACGGACGCATGCCGAAGCGGGACGGACCCGGCTCGCGCAAAGGCGCCGCGAGGGTGGCGAAATCGCACAGCAACCGCCGTGTGTCGCGTGGATCGATGACCTCATCGATCCAAAATGACTCGGCGGTGCGGAAAGGAGAACGCAACCGGTTGAGCCGTTCCTCGATTTCCTCCAGCTTCGCCTGAGGATCATCGGCGGCATCGATGTCGGCTCGATAGGCGGCCTCGATGCCTCCCTCCAGCGGCAGCGACCCCCAACTGGCCGAGGGCCACGCGTAGCGCAAACACAAACGGCCGACCGGCTGATGGCCCAGCCCACCGACGCCGTAGCAATTGCGCACCACGATCGAGCACCACGGTACGGTCGTCTGATTGATCGCCGATAAGGCCCGAACGCCCCACCGGATCACCGCGCTGCTCTCCGCCCGCAGTCCCACCTGGAACCCCGGGCAATCCACCAAATGCACGATTGGCAAATGGAAGGTTTGCGCGGTGTCGACGAAACGTATGATTTTGTTACAGGCATCGGCGTTCCAGGCACCGCCCTCGAACAACGGATCGCCCGCCATCACCGCGACCGGCCAGCCGTCGAGACGAGCAAACCCCGTGATGATCGAGCGGCCGAACATCCGGCCCATCTCGAAAAAACTGTTTTTGTCGAATACGGAGGAAATGATGCGGCGCATCAAATACGCCTGCTTCCGGACCCGCGGGACGATACCGATCAGCTGATCGTCGCTCCTGGCCGGATCGTCCCAGCCGCGGGTCCTCGGCGGCACGTCATGGATCGAACTGGGGAGATAGGACAGGAACCGCCGCGCCATCTCGAACGCGTCATCCTCGGTATCGACCGCTTCGTCCACGGCGCCGCAGCCCAGTTGAATTTCCCAACCGCCGAGTTCTTGCTTGGTGCGGGGTTCGCCGAGACGCTCGACAACCGGCGGACCGGCGACGAATACGGCGGCGATCTCCTTCACCATTATGGAGTAATGCGCCGCGACGAGACGCGCCGCACCTAGACCGGCGACCGAGCCGAGGCCGAGACCGACGACCGGAACCTCGGCCATATTGTTGGCGACGAGGTCGAAGGCGGTCGTCTCGCTGAGACCGCCGGGAAGATTGGCTCGGCCGGTCGTTTCAATTGTGTTGACCGAGCCGCCGCCGCCGGAGCCCTCGATCAATCGGATGATCGGCATGCGGAATTGCGCCGCGATCTGCTCCGACATTTTGGGCTTGCCCTTGATCGAGGCATCGGCGGATCCACCGCGTAAAGTAAAATCGTCGCCGGCGACCACGACCGGCCGGCCGTCCACGGTGCCGCGGCCGAATACGCAATTGCCGGGCATGAAGTCGATGATGTTGCCTTTGGCGTCGTAAGTGGCCTTGCCGGCGATGCTGCCGATCTCTTTGAACGTGCCGGGGTCGAGCAGATGATCAATACGCTCCCGCACTGTCAGCCGGCCGCCTTTGTGCTGACGCGCGACACGCTCCTTGCCGCCCATCTCGCGGGCGAGCGCCTGGCGCCGACGCAGTTCGGCGAGTTCGGGTTCCCAGCCCGTTGTCGCGGGCATCTCAATGGAAGCTGGCTGAGATGTGCTGATGCTGTCGTTCATTCGTTTCCGGTCCCTGAAAGGCAGTCACGTTAAGATCGCACGGCCGATGATGCAAATGCTTACCGCCCAAGGGGGCTTTGCCCCCTTGAACCCTCAGCAAAGGGCGAGGCCCTTTGCAATCTATCCATTGGTTTGGGTGTGAGGGAGGGCCTACACGGATCGCTATCGGTCACGGTCGACCCTCCCCTCACAACCAAACCAAATTAATGGTTCCAAGGGCCACTGCCCTTGGCGGGGATCAAAGGGGCAGAGCCCCTTTGGTGCGTTACCGGAACAAAACCCGAGACGCCATCTCGGCGGCATCCACGACGGCCGCGGGGAACAGAAAGAAGAACGCGGTAAACAGGCCGGTCGCCGCCACGACGAACGAAAGGGCTGGCGGCCGTCGATCGAATGCCTCGGCCGGCGGGTCGAAATACATCACCTTTATAACGCGGATGTAATAGAATGCTCCCACAACGCTCGTGAGTACGCCGATGATGGCCAGGGTCCATAATCCCCCCTTCACGGCGGCCAGGAAGATGTAGAGTTTGGCGAAAAAGCCCGCCATCGGCGGGATCCCCGCGAGGCTGAACATGAACACGCTGATCGCCAGAGCCAGGCCTGGATCGCTCGTCGCGAGCCCGGACAGATCGGCGATTTGCTCGGCCGGCCGGCCGCCGCGCTTCATTGCCAGGATGCAAGCAAACATTCCCGCCGACATCAGCACATAGATTGTCATGTAGACCAGTACGCCACGCACCCCGTCGGACGATCCGACCGCGAGGCCGATCAGCGCGTAACCCATGTGGCCGATGGAAGAGTATGCCATCAGCCGCTTGATGCTCCTCTGTCCGATCGCGGCCAGCGTGCCCAGTACCATCGAGGCAATCGACATCAGAACGATCAGCGATTGCCAGGCGGGTACGAGTTCGGCGAACGACGTGCCCATCATGCGCAGCAGCAACGCCATCGCCGCGACTTTTGGGGCGGTCGCGAAAAATGTGGTGACCGGCGTTGGCGCGCCCTCGTAGACGTCAGGCGTCCACATATGGAACGGCACGGCGGAGATTTTGAACGCCAGCCCCACCACCACGAACACAAGGCCGACAATCAGGCCCGCGGGCGCGGCGGACGGCGTCATGAGCGCGCCGTGCAGCGCCTCAAAATCCATCGTTCCGGAGAAGCCGTAAACCAACGATATGCCGTAAAGCAGCAGACCTGAAGCAAGCCCGCTCAGCACAAAGTACTTGAGGCCCGCCTCCGAGGACCGCTGATCGTCGCGGGCGAAAGCGGCCAGCACATAAAGCGCGAGAGATTGCAGCTCAAGACCGAGATACAACGACATCATGTTCGATGCCGACACCATCACCATCATCCCGACCGTGGCGAACAGCACCAGCACGGGATACTCGAACCGGGCGATGCCTTGCGTGCGGTTCCAATCGAGCGACAGGATCAGCGAGAGCGCACCGCCGAGCAGGATCAGCTCCTTGTTGAACGACGCGAACGCATCGGTCACGAACTGACCATTGAAGCCAGTCCCACTCGCTCGCGTCATGACCAGGAAGCCGGTGACCAGGAATGCACCAATGGTGAACATCGTCGCGAGGACGGTGCTGTCCTGCTTACGCACGACGCCGAAAATCAGAATCGCCATGCCGAGGCAGGCGAGAACGATCTCCGGCAGTGCCAGGGTCCAGTTCATCGTTGTTGTTTATCCCCCTGCGTTCCCTGGGCGAACTTTACCGTATTCGAGACAGCGGCGTGATGGTGTTGCACCATCGCAGCGACGCTCTCATCGAAGAAGCCGGTGAAGCTGGAGGGATAAACGCCCATCCACAATGTCAGCGCGATCAACGGCGCGAACACGGTCCATTCGCGTGGGCTGAGATCGAGAATGTTCCTCAGATCGGCGTGCGTGATGGTGCCGAAAATCACCCTGCGATACAAATAAAGCATGTAGGCGGCGCCCAATATCATGCCGAGACCGCCGAGCAAGGCCAACCAGAAATTGATTTGAGCCGAGCCGATGATGACCAGGACCTCTCCGACGAAA
>JBEKGV010000059.1:0-10480 GCA_050012615.1 Acetobacteraceae bacterium
TCGGGGGCCAGGTTGCCATGGCATTAAAGGAAGCGTACTGGGCGCGCGTCAGCGTCGCCAGCAAACCAACTCAGGATCACATGCTCGCGTTGTTGCGATGACCAGCGGACCCACACATGAAGACCCCCCCTCGCCGGAATACACTCCTGGCGGCGGCGCGGTGCCCGACACCCACGGCCCTTCCGAAGCCTGGGCGACCCTGTCCGGTACGGGCCGGTCGGACGCCGAGGGAACCGAGGCGGACGATACGCAAATACCGCCGGCGCCGAGGCGGCGCGCGCGTATTTGGCCCCGCGTCGTTGGCGTGCTGATTCTGCTTCTGGGGGTCGGCGGCGCCTGGATTTGGCAAAATCCCGGGTTTGTCCAGAACAGGCTGAATTCGCTGTTTCCTGGAACCGCCAGGCGGGATGCCGAAGGGTCCGCGCTCGACGCGTTGCAGGCGCGCGTGGCGCGACTTGAGCAACAACCCAGTACGGCCGATCTCGCGGCACGTTTGGACACGCTGGAAAAGCGGGGCCAGGCGACGGGACAAGGGACGTTGCAGCCCCCGGTCGATCTGCGTCCGCTTCTGGCTCGGTTGGATGCGCTTGAGGCCCGTTCGAGGACCACCGGAACCGGTACGGCGCCGGCCGGGGCCACGAACAGCGCTGATGTCGCCCAGTTGGTCGCGCGGCTCAATGCGCTGGAAAAGACCGTCGCGGAGCGCGGGACAGATCCGGCCAGGATCGACGCTCTCTCGGGTCAGGTCGAAGCGCTGTCGACCCGTGACCCCGCTGCCAAACTGCGAGACAAACTGGACCAGCTCGCACAACAGGTCAGCGGACTGGCCGCCAGCGAGACGAAGGTGGCCCAGGATTCTGATAATGCCGTTCGGCTCGCGCGGTTTGGCGCGGCGCAAATCGCTCTGGAGGCCGGCCAACCGGTCGGAGCGATCCCGGATGCGCCACCGGCTTTGGCTCGCTTCGCCACTGCCGCGCCACCGACGGAGGCGGCACTGCGCCTCGACTTCCCCGCCGCCTCGCAAGCGGCATTGAAAGTCAGCCAGCCGGATACCGCCGACAAGCCGTTCCTCGACCGCGTCATGGCGCGACTGCAAGACTCGAAGCTGATCACGGTGCGGGAGGGCGATCGTGTGGTGATCGGCAACTCCGTCGCGGCCACGCTGGAGCGCGCTCAGGCTTTGCTGGATGCAGGGGACCTTGGTGGGGCAGTGAAGGTGGTGGCAACGCTGACGGGACCACCGAAGGAGAAGATGGCGGCCTGGCTCGCCGATGCGGCCTCCCTGCAGGAGGCGCGTGAGGCGCTGGCATCGCTCGCGGGAAAAGGCTGATGCGGCGCATTCTGAAGACGCTGTTCTGGGGTGCCGTCGTGTTCGCCTTCGCCTGGTTCATCGCCAGCCTTCCTGGGCGGGTCTCGTTCGACGCCGGACCATACGAAGTCGAAACGAGCGTCTCGCTCGCGGTGACGTCGGTCCTGCTCCTGTTTGTCGTGCTTTATGTCGTGTTCCGGCTGGTGTCGCTGGCAATTCGGATTCCTCGCACGGGTTCGTTGTGGCGTGGCGGGCGGCGGCGGCGGGCTGGCGATCAGGCGGTCACGCGGGCTCTGGTGGCGCTGGCGGCTGGGGAAAAGGCCGACGCTCGACGTGAGGCGAACCGTGCCCGAGCGCTTTTGGGTGATACGCCGCAAACTTTGTTGCTGTCAGCGGAAGCCGGCCGGCTCGCCGGTCGAGACGATGAGGCGACATCGGCATTGCAAGCACTGGCGGCACGGAATGATTCGGCGTTCCTCGGATTGCGTGGCCTGATGGCGAACGCGATCACGCGGCAGAACTGGACAGAGGCGGCGGCGCTCGCCCGACAGGCCGAGGCTGCTCATCCAGGGGCCGCCTGGCTGCGTCACGAGCGTGCTCAACTTGCGATCCGCTCAGGCGATTGGGCGGAAGCGCTGACTTTGTCGGGCCCGGACGCACCCAGGGCGGCGCTGGCGGTTGGGGCGGCTCAGGCCGAAGCAAACCCCGATCGCGCGGAGCGGCTGGCGCGGCAGGCGCTGAAAGCCGATCCATCGTTTACGCCGGCGGTGCTGACGCTCGCCGGACAATTGCGCACGCGGGGACGGGAGAAGAACGCGCTCGCGGTACTGGCGGATGGTTGGAAGCGGGCGCCGCATCCTGACATCGCGGCGATGGCTCTTGCGCCGGTGACCGACAAGCTGGAGCGCGCGAAGGTGGCGCAACAATTGACGGCGGGAGCGCCGGATCATCCCGAAACGCATCTGCTGTTGGCACGAACCGCTCTCGACGCCGGCGTGGTGGGAGAGGCACGGCGGCATCTGGAGGCCGCACAAAAGGCGGGTTTCGATCAACGTCGGTTATGGCTCCTGATGGCCGAGTTGGAGGAGTATGAACGCGGCGACACCGAAGCCGGCCGGATGGCGCAACGAGATGCGCTGCGTCGGGCGGCGAGTGCCGATCCGGACCCGGAATGGCGGTGTGCCTCTTGCCATACGCCTCAGGCGGAGTGGCGTGCCGCTTGTCCGGTGTGCCTCGCGCCTGGTTCGCTGAGTTGGCGGACTGAGACTGTGCATGGCGGAGCGGGAACGCAGGTGATTACCCAGGCGGCTTAGGAAGGGCGGCGGATCGTCGCTATCGCGGTGGCATATGGACCCGGCCATGACGGGTAATATGGGAGCGAAGACTTACGGCTGCTGGTATATGCCAACGTCATCGGAATGTGCGGTTCCAATGCCGAAGAAAGAATATTTCACCACGAAGCCACGAAGCCACGAAGCCACGAAGTAAAAATAAAATATATTAAATTGTCCTTCTTCGTGCACTTCGTGACTTCGTGGTGAAATAACCTTTGCTTTGCCCCACATGATCCAGGTTCCGTCGCGGACCGGGTATATTACCGTCGCGGGCGCTTGTCAGTTCGTCGTTTTCCGTTGTAGGTCCGAAGCGATGATGCGGGATGCTCGCCAGGCGTCTGGGCTGTTCCTCGCGTTGCTGGCCCTCGTGGCGCAGTTGACGATGGCGGCCGCCGTGCCGGCATCCGCGGTATCCCTGGCCAGTGTCGCCGTGCTGTGCCAGCACGATGGCAGTTCGAACGCACCTCCCGCGCCGGCGCATCAATCGCCGGATTGTTTGCTTTGCTTTTTCTGCCATAGCGCGATGGGTCCGGTGGGCCTACTCGCGGCCGCACCTTTGTTGCCGACCCCTACGACATCGAGGATCGTTCGCTCGGTCGTCCTGCCGCCCGCCACCGCGCCGCCCGTTCGCGTCGCGTTGGCCGCCCGCCCGCGGGGTCCACCCATCCTGGTCTGAGTTCCAGCGTTTCACGGCGGTGCCTCGCGCGCCGCGCTGACTCATGACGAGGATGTTACAATGTTGTCCAGGCTCCCGCCGTTGCCCGCAGGTCGCGGGCGTCCATCACATCCGTTCGGATGGATTGGATGGGTTCTTCTTACAAGTACTTTGTTCACATGTTGTGCGTTGTCGCAACGCGCGCACGCGCATGGCATTGCCGGTGCCCGGCTTTTCATCAGCACGCTGTTGATCGACGACCCAAACGTCGCCGATGAGGCCACGCTGCCGCTGTTCTTCTGGCTGCCGCAACCCACCAGTCCCGGCACGCAGCCGGCACAACAGTACCAGCTGAATTTCGAGTGGGACAAACGCATCACCGAAAATTTCGGCTTCGCGATCAACGACGGCTATTCCTGGCTGCGCCAGCCGGGAGAGAAAACCGCCAATGGGTGGCAGAACCTCCAGGTTACGCTGAAATACAAGCCTTACGTCAACGCCGAGCATGAGTTCATGATGTCGGTTGGCGTGGTCCGCGAGCTCGCCCGTACCGGGGCGAATGGTTCCAACGGCGCGGTGCTGGATAACGACGACAGCGGTTCGACCACTCCGACGTTCTACTTCGGCAAGGGTTTTGGCGATCTGCCCATCGGCTATCTGCGGCCGTTCGCGATCACGGGCACGTTTGGATATCAGATCGCCGATAAGAAACTGAAGTTGTTCGGCACCGATCCGAGTTCCGGCGAGTTGGTGTTCAACAACGGCACGCCAAATCAGTGGGTCGGCGGAATGAGCCTGCAGTACAGCATGCTGTATCTGGAATCGCAGGTGAAGGACTTCGAATTGCCGGACTGGGTCAACCGGCTGACTGGCGTGGTGGAAACCACCTGGTCGTCGTCCGCCAGCAAACCGAACGACACGAGCACGCAATACCTGTTTGGCGTTGGCGTGAATTACACCACGCTCTATTACGCCGTGTCGGTCGAGATGCTCATTCCTGGCAACCGGGAAAGCGGGTCGCATCTGGGTGTGGTCGCGGAATTCCATCTTTACTTCGACGATTTGTTTGCCTCCACGCTTGGCAAGCCTCTGGTGAAGCTGTGATCGCGCGCGCGCTGGTGACCGTGGCCTTGCTGCTGGCAACGCCAAGCGCATGGCCGCACGCGTTCCTCGCGCGCGCGGCGCCGCCGGTGGGGAGCCAATCCGCGACGTCCCCGGCACAATTGACGCTCCGCTTTACCGAGCCGGTGGAACCGCTGTTCTGCACTGTGGAATTGCAGGATCCGGCCGGCGCCGCCGTAACGCTGCCGGCGCCGCGGCCGGAGGACGGAGCGCAAGCGCTGGTTGTTCCGCTGCCGAAGTTGTCGCCTGGCACATACACGGTGATCTGGCACGTGACCTCGATCGATACGCATAAGACCGAGGGGCGCTATCAGTTCACGGTTGGTCCGTAACTCATGGACCGGATCTGGATCGCGACTGCCCTGCTGCGCGGCATCCATCTCGCGGCGTCGTTGTCGCTGTTCGGGTGTTTGGTGTTTCGGATTTTCGTGGCGCGACAAGGGTCGCCGCCAGAGGGCGAGTCGCCAAAAGGTCTATCGCCAGGTGGTCCGTCGCCGGAGGGTCTGCCTCTGACCGCCGTGAACCGTATTGGTTGGGTCAGTGCCTGGGTTGCCCTGATGGCCGGGGCGGCCTGGCTGGTTCTCGTCGCGGGCACGATGGCCGGCGCCAACAGCCCTTCAGCGCTGCTCAACGCCGTGTGGACGGTGGCTCGCCACACCGATTTTGGGAATTTCGTCGGTGCACGCCTGCTGCTGCTGGCGGGCGTTCTGGCGTTGCTGCCGTGGCAGGATCCGCGCGCGAGGATCGCGGCGTTGCTGGCGTCAGGCGCTGCTCTCGCGTTGCAACCCATGATCGGCCATATCGGCGCGTCCGGCGTTCCGGTCCTGATACCGGTCGAGGCGGCCCATCTGCTTGCCGCGGGCGCCTGGTTGGGCGGGCTGTCGCCTTTGCTGGTGTGCGTCATGCGCATGCCGGCGTCTTCCGCCGCCGTGGTGTGCGAACGGTTCACCCCGGTCGGACTGGTCGCGGTCGGCACGATCGCCGTGACGGCGTTGCCGCAGGCAGGCGAGTTGATCGGCGGCCTCCCTCAATTGTTCGGCACGCAATACGGGCACATGGCCCTTATTAAACTGGGCTTGTTCGCCCTGGCCCTCAGCCTGGCCTGTGTCAATCGGCTGGTGTTGACCGCGAGGCTCGGCACGGTCGCGCGAACGGCACGGCGCTGGCTGATAGGTTCCATCGCGATCGAGGCGGTCGCGGTTTCGTGTGTCGTGCTCGCCGCATCGGCCATGGCGTCGTCCCCTCCGGCGGCGCATGTGCAGCCGGTGTGGCCGTTCGCATGGCGGCCAAGCCTCGACACGTGGGAAGAGCCGGAGTTGCGCGGCGAACTGGTCCGGCTGTTGGTTGCCACCACAGCCGGCGTTGTATTGATCGTGGTCAGCCAGTTGTTCCGGCGGTTGCGTATCCTCGCTCTGGTCGTCGCGGCAATCGCCGTCGTGCCGTTCGCGCCGTCAGCGAAACTGCTGCTGGTCGAGGCGTATCCGACCAGCTACATGCGCTCGCCCACCGGATTTTCAGTGGATGCCATCGTGCGCGGCCAGACGCTGTTCGGCGAGCGTTGCGCCACATGCCACGATTCCCAGATCGGGACTGGAAGCGGGGCCGATCTGTCGGCGCCGCACCTTTGGGGGCATCTCGACGGCGAGTTGTTCTGGTGGATCACGGACGGGGTTACCGATCCGGAGGGCGCCGCGCTGATGCCCGGTTTCGGTACGGTGCTGTCCGACGACGACCGATGGGCGCTGATCGATTTCATCCGCGCGCGTAACGTGGGCAAGCAGGCCGCGGAGACTGGCCAGTGGTCGCCGCCGATTCCAGCGCCATCGACGCCTCTGAACTGCGCTGACAGCGATGCTGACTCGTTCACGGATTTCGCGTCGCGCGTCCTGATCGTGGTCATTGATGGTGGCCCGTCCATCGCCGCGCCCGCGGGCGGTGCTCCGGGTGGCGTTTCCCCTGGTGAGGTGACGATCACGGTCGCCCGTGGTGCCGAGGAAGAGCCCAAAAAGGGCGAGTGCGTGGCGGCGGCGCCAACGGCCTGGGAGGCGTGGCGGGTGCTCGCGGGAGTCGCTGCAACCCAATTTACCGGGTATCGAGCGATCGTCGATGGACAAGGTTGGTTGCGCGCCTGGCTGCCTCCCGGCACCACACAGGAGAAGGCATTCGCCGCGGTCCGTGACGCACGCGCACATCCCATCGCGGCTGGAGCGCGGCCGGGAGGTGGGCATCATCATTGATCGTCCCATGACCTGTCCTTTCCCACGCGGCCCAGCGTCGGCGGATCGCCGTATCCACAGCGTGCGCCGCCTGGTGCTGAGGACCACCAACATGTATTGGATGGACGGGCATTCGTTCGTACTATCCGCCGGCGAGCGCGCCAAACAAAATCGCCACAATCGATCAGTAATTAAACCGCGATGGAGATGCCCATGCGTAAAACCTCAACAGTGATGCTCACGACGGCGATCCTGGTCGCGTCGGCGGCCACCCCTTTCGCTCACGCCTGGCTGCGAAGTGCCACGCCGCCGGTCGACAGCACTGTCATCTTAACCCCGTCCGAAGTCACGATCGCCTTCACCGGAGCGACCGAGCCCTCGTTCGGCACCATTCAGATCACCGGTGACGGCGCTGGGCGAGTGGATGATGCGCAACCCCGTCAGGCATCCGGAGATGCGTCGCGGCTCTCTTTCGGATTACGAAATATTAAGCCGGGGATGTATACTGTCGCCTGGCACGCGACCTCGGTCGACACACATCAGACGGATGGCACGTATCGCTTTACCGTCGCCGACACGGATCAATCGGGGATCAGTTTCGATCACGTCTGGGCTCGGCCGACTCCTGGCGCGGCTACCACCGGCGTGACCTATTTCACGGTGATCGATAAGGGTCAGCCCGACCGGCTGGTCGGCGTCAGCAGCCCGGTCGCCGCCGCGGCCGAGTTGCATGAGACCGCCAATGATAATGGCGTTATGAAGATGCGTCCGGTTCAATCCGTCGCGCTCGCACCCGGAAAGCCGGTGATGTTCAAACCGGGCGGCTATCACGTCATGCTGATGGGGCTCAAAAACCCATTGAAGGCCGGCGACAGCTTCCCGTTGACCCTGACGTTTGAACACGCCCAACCGATCACCGTGACAGCCAAGGTGGAAGCCGCCGGTACCGCTGTAATGGGTCACGGGGACATGCCGGGCATGCCAGGAATGAAAGGCCAATGATGGTCGCATGCCATGACATCGCCGCCGCGGATCGTGCCGCTCGGTATTGGGCTTGGCCGTTGCCAGGCGCACTGCCGCTCGGCGGCGGCGATCACCGGGACGCGACCTGCCGTATGTTTCGCGAAACGTTCAACCCGTACCGGCCGTCGATCATCGAATGGCCGTTATTGTCGCCCGAGGCTCAGGCTCGGCTGACCGCCCTGCCGATCTGGGACATCGCGGTGCAGACCGAGGGCAAGGCGAGGCTGCGCATGCTGGCGTATGGCCGAAGTCTGGCAGATCCCGCGTGGCGAGACGCGATAGAGCGCAACGCCTGGGAGGAGAATCGCCACAAGGAGGTGTTGTCGAGCCTCGTTGCCGCCTATGGCATCGAGCTTGCCCCGGAACCCGTTTATCGGGAGCCACGCGATGCCGAGTGGGCTTATTTGGTCACCGGGTTCTCGGAATGCGTGGACAGTTTCTTTGCCTTCGGCCTTTTCGAGATGGCGAAGCGGTCGGGTTTCTTCCCGCCGGAGTTGGTCGACACGTTCGAGCCGGTGATCCAGGAGGAAGCCCGCCACATTCTGTTGTTCGCCAATTGGCTGGCCTGGCAACGGCGCCATCAGTCTGTGTGGCGGAGAATTTGGTTTGAGATGCGGGTTGCCGCTGTCTGGGTCTTTCTTGCCTGGGAGCGGATTGGCATCGCGCGCGGCATGGACCAGGGCGACGGCGCGCCGGTAGACAATAATTTCACCCTGACCGGCGGCAAATCGGTGAGCGGCGATGAGATCAGCGTCACCTCGCTCATGGCGATGTGTCTGGCGGAAAACGATCGGCGCTTCGCTGGTTATGACAGAAGATTGGTTCGGCCCACCACGACCCCGGCGATCGCCCGGCTGGTCCGTTGGATGGCGAAACCGCGCGATTGGACTCAGGGCTTCACGCGAGTTCGCCGTGGCATGGTCGCCATGGGCCGCGGGTGGTCGAATCATCGCAAGTAAGCAAGGATTTTAACACGAAGAGTACGGAGGACCACGGGGGTGCACGGAGCAAGCAGTACGACGCTTTACGCGGTGTTCCAGACGCCTGCCGGAAGTGAATGGTCGGGGATCCCACCCGTTAGTCAAGATTTAACGTCAATCCCATTAGAACTTAACCGTGACGCCGCCGAGGATCGTGCGTCTTATGCCGAATTGCGGAGCCCCGACGCCGACACCGGTGCCGTTCCGAATTTGATAGACGGAGTCGGCAACGTTGAGCATATCCAGCCGCGCCTCCACGGTTGGACTGACGCGCTGCGCGACCGAAAGGTTCAACGTAGTGTAGGCCGGCAGTTCCTCCCCATTCGGGATAGTCGCGGTACTCGCGCGTAATCCGCTTTGCACCAGCAGGTCGGTGGAAACCCGCGTTGGATAGAGACCGTCCTTATCGAAGGTATATGCCAGGCCCGCCGATCCGCTCCAGGTCTGATCGTGATCGAGAAAAATGTAGGCGCCCTGAATATAAGACAGTTCCGCCAGGCTGAAATTGTACTGGGCTGAATCGATGTCTTTGCCCGTGGCGCGCGACCGCGCGAGGTTGGCATAGAGCGACCATGGCCCGGCGTCATAGCTCGCGGTGAACTCGATGCCCTGCTGCACGCCTTCCGCGTAATTGAACGCGGTCAGAATGATCGGCGCACCGAACTGACCTTCGTCGATCAAATTCTTTGATATCTTGTAATAAGCATCCAACCCGGCGGTAAGCCCAGGAATGACGATCTGACTGATGCCGGCGTCGAAATAGTGCGATCGTTCGGCGCGCACCGTGTCGTCCGTGGTCACCTGGGGCGCGGCGGTCGTACCAACGAATTTCGCGATGTCGGTGGGTGATAGCGTCTCATACGGCGGCGGCACGAAATAGCGAGCGTAGCCGATGTGCAGCGTGGTCGTCTCGACCGGTTTCCACACCAGGTTGATGCGCGGGCTGAGCTGATTCTCGTGGGTGAATTCTTCCACCGTGTCGAACCGCAGCCCGTAGTTCAACGTCAGCGTGGGCGTCAACTTCCACTCGTCCTGGACATAGACGCCGTACAACCCGCCCGAACTCTTCTGGTTGTCGATGATGGTGAACGGCACGTCCGTTGTCGGAGCGCCGGTCGCGCCGACTGGAAGCACGCTCGACGTGGTGTTCGAACTGGCCTGCTCGAGCTCCGCGAGGAAGCCCGCGCGTAGCGTGTGCTGTTCGTTGATGCGCCAGCTTCCGTCCGTCTGAACGCCGGTCGCAACGTCCTGCCGCGCGGCCTGTTGCGCGATGCCATTGAACAACAGATCGCCGAGCCAATCGGGCGAGAAACGCAGCGTGCTGGTGCGGTTGAACAACGAAATCTGCACGTCGCCCTGATCGACATGCTTTTGTAACGACAGCACGGTGAAGACGGTCGCCTCGTCCTGCGTTTCGTTGAGGCCGGCGCTGTTGAAGCTGCTGACACCTTTGACCGGGAATCCCAGAGGAGTCTGACCTGGATTGTTGGGAATTTGGAACGCACCGTCGAAGCCGCCAAGGATCAGGCTGACCCGCGTGTCGGGGTCGAGGATACCGGATATGTAAGCGAGGCCGTGAAACTGATTCGTGGTGTCATGGATGGCGTTAAAGGTTGGGGCGGGATTCTCGATGCCGAGATTGTTGTGCAGCCCGTCGAGCGCGAAGAAGTAATCCACCGGACCGGTATGGCCGCCATACTCCAAACCTGGCTCCAGCCAGTCCCAACCGCCGCCGTACATCGACACTTGCAGCCCAGGATTCATGAGGCCGGTTTTGGTCTGGATGTCGACGACCCCGGCGGTCTGAAATCCATATTCCGCGGGTAACGCACCTGTTATCA
>JBEKGV010000060.1:0-10420 GCA_050012615.1 Acetobacteraceae bacterium
TCGAGCGCATCGGCGGTTCGAGCCGGGTCAAGGTCGATGTCCGGGTTATTTCGACCACGAACCGAGACCTTCAGGCGGAAATCAGCAACGGCCGGTTCCGTGAGGATTTGTTCTACCGCCTCGCTGTCGTTCCCGTGCGGCTTCCGGCGCTTCGGGAGCGGCGGGAAGACGTACCCGGTCTTGCCCGGCACTTCATCATGCGCTCGGCCGAGGCCTCCGGTATGCCGGTGCGAGAATTATCGGCCGACGCGCTGGCGGCGCTGCAATCCTACGACTGGCCGGGCAATGTGCGGCAGTTGCGCAATCTGATGGACTGGCTGCTGATCATGGCTCCCGGCGGTGCCTCCGAGCCGATCAGGGCCGATATGCTGCCGCCGGAAATCGGCTCACGCGCGCCACAGGTGTTGAGTATCGATCCGGGCGCCGACATCATGTCGCTGCCATTGCGGGAAGCGCGGGATTTGTTTGAAACGCAATATCTTCAGTCACAGTTGCTGCGATTTGGCGGCAATATTTCGCGGACGGCGCAGTTCGTGGGCATGGAGCGCAGCGCCCTCCATCGGAAGTTGAAACAACTGGGCGTGACCTCCGACGAGCGGGTCGGCGGGTAGTAATCACCATCGCGAAAGCGCTTGTCGAGGTCGTTACACCGTCATGGCCGGGCCTGACCCTGCCATCTCTCGCGGCATCGTGCTGGAACAGATGGCCGGGTCGAGCCCCATAGGCGCTAAGTTAAGTGGCCCGCACCTCAATTTACGCGTCATGGCCGGGCTTGACCCGGCCATCAATCGCCGCACGTGCCTTGACAGATGGCCGGGTCGAGCCCGGCCATGACGAGAAAAGCGGCGTGCATCGGCCTTAACTTAGCGCCCATGGGGTCGAGCCCGGCCATGACGCGGGGATGCGGCGCGCTTCAACGGCTCAGGGTACTAACCGGTTTTGCTCCCCTGGCTGGCTGAGGTGGCGCCAGCCTGAAAATACGCTAACGTCCCCAACCTACAAGCAGACGGCCAATAGGTTCGTCCAAGTGACTTCAACCAAGGGGAGTTCGGCGTCATGCGATCATGGATCCAGCACACCCGCGGACGGCACGTCCGCCAGGCACGCGTCGGTCTCGGCGATCTTCGCGAGGAGCATATCAGCCGGCAAGGGTTCTTCGGCCCGGTCGCGATGGTCTATCGCGAGCACGGTCCGAATGAAGTCGTCCGCGTTGAAGGCACGCTGCTGCCGCGGCGAGTCGCCGATACCACCCGGGTCGAGCCCTCGGACCAGTTCGATCCCCGCGGCGGCCCGGAGGTCATGCTTTCCAACGCCGATGTCAGTGTCGGCATCAGCCGTCGCACCGCGGCGATGCCCTACGCCTATCGCGATCTGGACGGTGACCTGCTGTATTTCGTGCACAAGGGCACCGGCATGTTCGCGACCGAGTTTGGCCGCCTGATCTACGAGCCCGGCGATTACGTGATGATCCCCAAGTCCATCACGTTCAGCCTGATGCCCGATAAAGGTGACAGCCACATGCTGGTGGTCGAATCACCGGCGCCGCTGTCGTTGACCGAGCACAAGCAGACGGGACGGCATATGCCGGTCGATCCCACAGTCCTCGTGCTGCCCGAGTTGTGCGATTACGGCTTCCCCACCGCCGATGAATACGAGCTGCGGATCAAGCATGGCGGCGATCACAGCTCCATCTTCTATCGCAACAATCCGCTGGTCTCGGTCGGTTGGAAGGGCGATCTGTTCCCTTACAAGTTGAACATTCGCGACATCATTCCGATCAGCTCCGACCGGATCCACATCGCTCCCTCCGCGTGGTGCACATTCCAGGCGTCAGGCTTCGCGGTCATCACGTTCCTGCCACAGATCGCCGTGGCCGATCTGAACTCTGAGGAACTGCCCTCCTATCACCGCAATGTCGATAACGACGAAAGCGTGTTCGTGCATCACGATGAGGGCAGTGCTCGCAAACCGGCGACATTGTCGCACGTGCCGCAGGGCATTCTGCACGGCGCCGACGAGGCCACACGCGCGGCGTTCAACGCCCGGCGGGTGCCGGGGATGCGGCGAACTCTGTGCGGCGTCAGCGTGGATACCGACCGGCCATTAGGCGTGTCTCCGGCATTCCAGCGAGCGAGCGGGAGCTAAACCCCGCCCCAGACCTCCTGGGCGACATCGACGCACAGGCGCAGCTTCGCCCACTGCTCGTCCTCGGTCAGCGTGTTGCCTTCCTCGGTCGACGCGAAGCCGCATTGCGGCGACAGCGCGAGTTGCTCCAGCGGCAGATATTTCGCGGCCTCATCGATCCGGCGTTTCAGTTCGTCCTTGGTCTCCAGCGCTCCCGTCTTGCTGGTCACCAGCCCGAGGACGACAATTTTCGGCCCGCGGGGGACGAAACGAAGCGGCTCGAAGCCCCCGGCGCGGTCTGAATCGTATTCCATGAAATAGGCGTCGGCGTTGATTTGATTGAACAGCACTTCGGCCACCGGCTCGTAGCCGCCGGTCGCGACGAAGGTGGAACGGAAATTGCCGCGGCAGAGATGCATCGAGATGGTCATGCCATCTGGGCGTGCCTCGATCGCGCGATTCAGCATGGCGCCGTAGATCTGCAACAGATTCTCGACATGCTCGCCGCGGGCTTTCAGTGCCGCGATCTGCTCCGGGTCGCACAAATAGGCGATGTTGACTTCGTCGATTTGCAGATATCTGCATCCAGCCGCGGCGAACGAAGCGACCGCGTTGTAGTAAGCCTCACCCAGATCGCTGAAGAACCCATCCAGGGTTGGGTAAGACGTCTTGTCGATGGCGCTCCGCCCGCCGCGGAAGTGTACGACCGACGGCGAGGGAATGGTTTGTTTCGGGACCGCGGTGTGAACATGCGAGGCGACGTAACGGTAATCGTCCACCATGATGGGCTTGCCAAAACCGATCCGCCCGTTGACGCGCAGCATATGGGTCAGCGGCACGCCGCCCTTGAACTGGATTTTCTGTTCTGGTTCGTAGATCTCGACGCCATCCAGACCTGACACGAAATCATAATGCCAGTAGGCGCGGCGGTATTCGCCGTCGGTCGCGGCGCGGAGGCCAATCTCCTCCTGCTTCGCGATCGCGGCGGAAATGCAACGGTCCTCGACCCCGCGCAAGGCGTCGTGGGTCATGGTGCCGGCTTTCCAGGCGGCGCGAGCGGCCTGCAATTCCTTGGGCCGCAGCAAGCTTCCGACATGATCGGCACGGAAGGGCGGGGTGGTGCGAGCGGTCATGATCGCGTTTCCTCTGGGCATGTTGATGCGTGAACGATCTCTGTCAGCGTATTTACCCCTATCCCCTCGGGATGTCGCGGCCCAGTGCGGCAACCAGCCTTTTAGAAAGGCCCGGGAAGCGCGATGACGGTCGGGCGGTCGGGCAGGGTGGCGCGGGAGACTTCAATCGTGGGATCGCGCCGGATCTCGATCGCGTAGGTGTCCCGAATCATGTCAAGGAACCGCGCGAGATTTTCGGCGGTGAAATAATGCATCGGCAGGACAATCCGCGGGTGCAGTTGTTCGATCACCGTTCGCGCGTCGGTCTGGCTGATGGTGAACGAGCCATCGACGCCGACCATCAGCACGTCGATGTGGCCGAGCGCATCGAGGTCGGCTGGTTCCAAAAGATGGTGCAAATGGCCGAGATGGGCGATGCACAAACCAGCGGTCTCGAAAACGAAGATCGAGTTGCCGTTGATCTCGGTCCCGCCGCCCCAGTCGCGAATGTTCGTTGGTAGGTTCGTCACTCGCAAATCGCGCACCGTCACGTCATATGACGGCGGTTTGGGTCCCTCCTGCCAGCCATGCAGCACGTAACGAATACGCGGGTCGGGATGCAGTGTGTAATGCGACGAGTGCGCGTGGTTCATCGTCACCAGGTCAGGCACTTCGGGAGGACTGAAGACGCCGCTGTAGTCTGTCACCGCTCGCACATGGTCCGGCGTTTCGATCAGAAAACTCGCATGGCCGAGGAAGGTGATGGCGACGGTCGGATCCTCGGTGGCCGCGCGCCAGATCCGTGGTTCGGAGAAGGCGACCGGCGCACAGACCGCCTCGGCGAGCCGCGGCGTCAGCAGGATGAGCAGTGTGGCGAGGAAGCGGATCATTTCGCCGACCGTCCGTCGATGTCTGTGGTGGAGCAACGTCCGGCAGCGAAGGCCATGACGCGGTTCCTTTCCCAGGGAACATAGGGACGGGGAGGGCCGGCAGGCAATCGCGTCGAACCTGTCGAATAGGTTGGCCGTTCAGTTCTTCGGAACGGATTACGGCTCCATTCCGGCGATCGGTGCGTGCTCCGCCGCTTCGTTCTCGCGGAAGTAATTTCTGAGGAGCGCCTGACCTGTCTCCGGATCCCCCGTTCGGATACAGTCGATCGCATCCTGCCTCAGCACCTCCCGGAACGCCGGGTTGGTATCGGCGTGATACTGGATCATTTCCCTGACTGAGCCAGTGATCCGCAGGGCCGCCTCATGGCCGGGGTCGGCGTTTTCGGCGCCGGTAGTCTTCCCAGAATGCAATCGCCGCATCGATATCTCGCTGTTGCCGCCGTTTTTGGCCACCGGCCAGCATGATGATCAGGACCTGGCCGTCCCGCCCAAAATATAGCCGATACCCTGGACCAAAGTCGATCCGATATTCCAGGACGCCGCCACCAACGGACTTCGCGTTCGACAGGTTCCCCTGCTCAAGGCGGATCAATGCCACTGATACGCGGCCTTGCGCTATCGGGTCGAGACGGGCGAACCAGTCCTCGAACGGAGATTGGCCGGCCAGGTGCGGTAGGTCCGAAGCTCCATGGCTCCGTCCATACCGAGCGCTGGTTAATTGGCGGTGAAATCTATCCCCGCGCCCGTAGCCAGCGCAGCATCAATGGAACACGCGATCGCTATCTGCCGGTATCTTCGACGATCAGCAGGCGGCGGCGGAGCGAGCGAAGGATTGCCTCATTCGGCGGCGGTTGTGTGTCAAACCAGCTGGCGTTTACCCCACCCGTTCCAGTACCGCATTGATCAACAGCGTCCTCTTCTCCTCCTGATTGCGCTGCCCGCTCCGCATCTTCTCCCTCGCACTGGGCCCCACGATCACGTGGATACCCAGCACCGGCGGTCCCGATGGCGCTCGCATTTGGGCGCGTTCGGCCGCTGCCTCGACCAGCGCGGCGTCGGAGTTGTCGATCCATTGCAGCACTCGCAGTCCAGCCGCCTCGAGCATCGAGCGCGTCTCCTCCGGCGTGTGAAGGAAGCTGATCTCCGGCCGGTCCGCCCACATCACCGGGAACACCACGGGTCCGCCCGGCCCTTGTGCGACGTCCTGGATCGCCAGCCGTCCGCCTGGCTTCAATATCCGGCGCATCTCGCGATAGTAGCGCGGCCGGTCTTCGATGTTCATCGCCACGTTCTGCGACCACGCCAAATCGAAACCGGCATCGGGGAACGGCAAAGCCAGTGCCGATCCCTGCCGGAAGTCCACCCGATCGGCCAGCCCGACCCGTTCCGTCAACCCAATGGCGGCCGCGACGAATTCCGGTGTCAGATCGATCCCGCTCACGCGGCAGCCATAGGTCGCGGCAAGATACCTGGAGGGCCCGCCGATCCCCGATCCGACATCGATCACGTGATCCGATACGGACGGCGCCAGCATCCGCGCCAGTTCTTCCGTCGCCCGGCGGCGGCGCGAATGGAACTCGTCCACCAACTGCAGATCGTCGATCGTCAGTTTGTTCACATCTTTGCCGGCCTGCGCCAGCGCGCCCAGGATGCGGTCGAGCAAACCGACGGTGCCGTAATGAACCGCGACGTCGTTGGTGGTCATCGTGGTGCCTCCTCGGGTAGGAACGATCCGCAGCCGGTTTGAACGGTCATGCCGACCACGTACTGATGAAAGCGGTGCTGCCAGCTGCTTCGGATGCCGTTGATGGCGCTTTGGCTCTCGGCGGTATCCGGCATCGCCACGACCAGGATCTTGGTGACCTCCGAGACGGTGACGTTCGAGCGCGGGTTCCTCCAGGCGCCCTCACCATCCAGCAGGGTATAGCCGTTGGGCAGCGCGGGAGTGACGACGTGGTCGCGAAAATCTCGCCATTCCGCGTCGGTGACCTCGCCCCGTCCGGCAACGGAGCGGCCGAAATAAAGGTTGAAAATGCGCATTGCCTGGCCCGCGCCTGGCTGACATTGGGTTGCACCGCACCCGGACAGCAACAGGGTCAGGATCGAGGAAATTCCCCGAATGTTCTTGCCTGCCTTCTTCCCGAAGGTTATCATCTGACCAGACTGGTCAGTAATGGTATTTTAACATGTCCCTCGTAGGAAAGCCGTCTGGAGCAGCCCCTGATTCCGCCGATGCCGCGGTCTGGAAGCTGGAAGACGCCAAAGCAAGGTTCAGTGAAGTGGTCAGACTCGCGGAGCAAGGTGTGCCTCAACGCGTCAGCGTGCGGGGGCGGGAAGCCGTGGTGATCCTGTCGGCCCAGGCATACGCGCGGCTGGCCCCGTCCGCCAGAGGTGGGCTCGCGGCGCTGTTTGGAGAAGGACCGTTCACCCGGCTGAATGATTTCGACGACGCGTTGATGCACGAACGTGCCCCAATGCGCGATGCGCCTGTTTTCGAACCGTGACGTTGGCGCCCGCGCGGGGATGGCTTGTCGACACCAACGTAATCTCTGAACTCCAAAAGGGAACCCGATGTGCGCCCGCGGTGCGAGCCTGGTCGGAGCGGGTGCCGCCGGTGGCGTGTTACATCAGCCGCGTCAGCCTCGCGGAAATCCGCTTCGGCATAGAGAAGGTCGACGACCCGGTGTTTCGCGCCGAACTGGAAGCATGGGTCCAGGATGGTGTCTTGCCGTGGTTCGGCGCGCGCGTGCTGGACGTCGATGGCCCGGTCCTGACGCGTTGGTGTCACCTGGCCTCCGAAGGCCGCAAGGCCAACTACACCTACGCCCAGCCGGATGTGCTGCTGGCCGCCACGGCGCTTGTGCATCAGCTGGGTGTCGCGACCAGGAACGTGGAAGATTTCATCCGCGCCGGCATCCGCATCGTCAATCCGTGGGAGGCGAGCACCTAAATCATCGCGATCGGCCGGGTCGGCGATCCCGTCGCGCCGCGGAATTTCGTCGCCAGAAGAATGAAACAGGCGGCGTGGACTTTGTCCCGAGCCATTTCCTCCAGCATCAGGTTTTCGATGAGATACACGCCGCACTCCGCCAGACAGAACTGATGCACCGGCATCGCGATGCCTTTGTCAGGGTTCGGCAAAACTTCAACCGCCATGTTGTCGGCGCCGATCGCGGTAATCCCCTGATCGATCAGCCAGCGAGCGCCCGGCACGTCGATCCCCGGTTCGCCCTCCAGATACTTCGCGTTGTCGACGCCGAAGTATCGGCCCCAGCCGGTGCGGATCAAAGCGATGTCGCCCGGCTGCACCGAAAATCCGCCCACATCGGCGGCGCGCTTCAGATGATCCGGCGTCACCGTCCGGCCCGGATTGAGGTGCTGCCCGCCATCCGCCCCGGCCACGTCGAACAACAGACCTCGCGTGATCATCGGCGGCGCGTTCTCGATCCCAAGCCGGTCCAGGCCCCAGTCCGTCACCACATCGGCGGCACAATTGTTGTTGTAGAGCATGTCGCCCTTGGAGAAATGCCCGAGCGCGTCGATGTGTGTCCCGACATGCGTGGTCATTTCGATCCGTTCGAGATTTGTTCCGGCGTCGTTTGTGGCGCCCAGTTTGCGGCGACGTTTGATCGTGTCGCGCCAGGAGCCCCAGATCGACATCAGGAACGGTGTCTGATTGGGAGCCATGTAAGGTGCGCCCATGAAGATCTCGTGACTGACGTCGTAGACCCGGCCTTGTTTGACACTCGCCAATGCCGCGAGCCGCTTCTCCATGGTCAGCAAATTGCCCGCTCCGATCTGATCGGCGGGACCCCATTTGGCGTGGTCATGGATCATGGCGCGTGCTTCCTCATGCTCGATTTGTTCCCCGTTCCCGCCGGCGGTGCAAGGCCTTGCATCCGGTTTGGCGCGGCGTGACGGTCGCCGGATGCCGGACTTCTCTCTGTTCATGAACCCGCGCCGAGGCGCTCCCGGCGTCGTGACGCTGCCCGCCGCCGGATTTCGCCGGGCAAAGGCCGAGATCACAAGCTGGGAAGGCTACGCGCCCACGCCTCTGCTCGATTTGCCGCTGCCGGGAACGATCCGTCTCAAAGACGAATCGGGACGTTTCGGTCTTTGCAGCTTCAAGGTGCTCGGCGGCGCTTATGCTGTCTTCAACCTGCTCGCGGCGGAGTTGTCGCGGCGGGACGTTGCCCGGTCCGCCAGTTCAGCCGATCTTTTGAGTGGCCGTTACTCCGAAGCCACGAACCGCATTACCATCGCCGCCGCCACCGACGGCAACCATGGGCGGGCCGTCTCCTGGGCTGCCGCTCGCTTCCACTGCCAATGCGTCATCTATCTCCACGAGGCCGTCAGCCCTGGGCGCGAAGCGGCGATCGCCGCGTATGGCGCGCGGATCCGGCGCGTCGCGGGAACCTATGATGACGCGGTCCGCGCCTGCGCCCGCCAGGCCGAGCGCGAGGGGTGGTTCGTGGTGTCCGATACGTCGTGGCCCGGCTACACGGAGGTGCCGCGCGACATCATGCAAGGCTACCGGCTGATGGCGGATGAGGCGGCGGACCAGTGGACTGGTCCTCCGTCGACCCATGTCTTCATCCAGGGAGGGGTCGGCGGCGCCGCTGCGGCGGTCTCGACTCAGATACGGGCGCGCTGGGGCGAGGCACCGGCCCTGGTCGTGGTGGAGCCGAACAACGCTGCCTGTCTTCTGGAGAGCGCCCGTGCCGGCTGCCTCTCCGCGGTCACGGGCAGCCTCGACACGATCATGGCGGGGCTCGCATGCGGCGAACCGAGCCCCCTCGCCTGGCAGGTGCTGGAACGGGGGGCGACCGCTTTCATGGCGATCCCCGACGCCGCGGTCGTCGAGACGATGCAACTCCTGGCCACATTTGGCATTGTATCTGGTGAGTCCGGTGCCGCCGGTCTTGCCGCCGCGCGGGTGGCATTGGCGGACCCGAAATCGAGTGCTAACCTTGGCTTGTCCTCAGCGAGTCGTGTGTTGGCCTTTAACACGGAAGGGGCGACCGACGAGGCGTTGTACGCGGCGTTCGTCCATGGGGGGCCCACATGAATTGCTCGTCAGCGATCCGCGAGTCTGCTCCGAAGAAAATCGTCTGTAACATCGGGCGCTTATGCTGGTGTCTGGTTAACGAAGCAGGAGCGTAAGAATGCGCGCCAGATGGCCGATCCTCGCGACGTTTGTCGTCCTGGGTGCCGGATATATCGGTTACCCTTATGCAACGCTTTATCGCCTCGGTGTCGCGGTAAGGCATTCCGACCACGCGACGTTGCGGACCCTGGTCGATTGGTACTCGGTGCGCGAAGGTCTGAAGGAAGACATTTGCGACATGGTGCTGGAGGGGCCCGTCGACGCCCGGCCGACTGAGGCTCGGGCCGATAACAAACTTCCACCCTTCGGTGCCAGTTTCGTGCGGGGCATGACAGGCAACGCATTGGATCAGAGTGTGACCCCTGAGACGCTTTCGTCCATGACCCGGGGCGGCGCCGTCGCCCGCGGCGGTGATCCCCGTGTCATCTGGGCCTTTTTCGACAATCCCACCGAATTTTCAGTCAGCTTGTTGACCGACGGTGCCGCGGACCCGATCCAGATGGTGATGGCCTTTCGCGGAATGCGGTGGAAGGTGGTGCGGGTATCGCTGCCCGAAGAACTTCTTGAGCGCGCCGGCTCCGGTAACATGAGAGGGGCGGGTGCTGAGGACGCGCTGATGGCGGCGTCGCGGCAATAGTCTAAGACCGAGGCTTTGGTGGCTCAGCCGGGCCGCCCGCCTTCTTCCACGCGCTGAACCCGCCCTCGATATGGGCGACGTTTTCCAGTCCCATCTCCTTGGCGGTTTTCGCGGCGAGCGCCGAACGCCAACCTCCGGCGCAGAAGAAGATGAACCGCTTGTCCTCGGCGAAGACAGGTTTGTGGTAGGGGCTTTCCGGGTCGATCCAGAACTCCAGCATGCCTCTCGTGCAAGCGAAGGCTCCCGGCATCTTGCCTTCGCGATCAAGTTCGCGAGGGTCCCGCAGATCGACAAAAACGACCCCGTCCTGGCCGAGCTCGGCGATGGCCTGATCCACGGTCAACGTTTCGATGACGGCGTTGGCCTCGGCGAGGAGTTGCTTGTAGCCCTTTTTGATTTGCATCCGAACGTCTCCCGCGCCCTCGACCGGTGTCGCAGCCAGTTTGGCACGGCGCGCCGCGTGGGTCTAACGATGGGTTCAGACTCGCGCCTCGGGGCTGATCCGCACTGGTCTTCACACCAGGGGTGGGCCGGTTCGCGAGGGAACCGG
>JBEKGV010000061.1:0-10380 GCA_050012615.1 Acetobacteraceae bacterium
ACGCGCCGATCAATCCGGGCAATTCGGGTGGTCCGCTGTTCATTCAATCCGGACAGGTGATTGGGATCGATACCGCGATCTACTCGCCAAGCGGCGGAAGCGTGGGATGATGCTGCACGCCCTGGCTCCGGATGAACACCTCATCGAGGTGCCATTTGTCCCCAGGCCGTGATCGGCGATAACGCAGGCGGTTGCCAAAGGTTTGACCGAACTTCTTGCACCAGCGCCACACCTAGTCAGAGGAGACGGCAACGCCCCGCTCAGCCAGAAGCAACTCGACGTCCCTTAAGCTGACGCTGAAGTGATACAGCCAGACAGCATGGGCGATGATGTTGGCGGGTAAGCGATGGCGGTAGTGTGGGTTGGGTGGTGGCTTCATGCTGGTAGTCTCGCCGGTCTCAATCCGCCCGGCCAGACCGAGTTACCGTGACAGTCCCATTGCGCGCGCTGATTCTGGCGACATTTGCCGAGCGAGACATCTTGGTCCGACTGGCTCATAACCTGAAGGTCACAGGTTCAAATCCTGTCCCCGTAACCAATTTCTCGTAGAGTATGTCAAGGCTTTTTCTCGGGCGTCGCGAACGAGCTCGGCAATTCATCAGACCATCAGGTTTTAAGCCTGATGTGTCATGGTATATTTGCCAAAATCTGGCGCGTTTTCGTGCTTGTCGCCGACGGTTAGCGGTAGCGCATACTTAGGGCAAAATAAATGGCCAATCCGAACCTGATATGCGCTGGCTCTCTTTACTCTGGCAAGTCGCCGCCCCTCCCACACCACTGGGATACCGGTGAACGTCAGGCCGGGAAAAGCGGTATTGCTAGCAGCCCATTTCGGACAACGTGACACAAACCAACCGTGACGGCATCGCGATCACTGACTGACCGGCCATGCCTGACCGGCCTTGTGCGCCGCGATCCATTTTCGCAGTTCGGCAACATGCTCGCTCTCTTCCATCGCGAATTCCTCGGCCAGCACTCTGATTTCAGGATCGTCCGTGGCTTCGAACACGGACCTGTAATAGTCCCGGCTGGCAGCCTCGGCATCGAGTGCGATGTCCAGCGCCTGCTCACGTCCGATAAACGGATCGGCGGCCCAGATAGCCGCCGTTTCAGGACTTTCCATGCCGGGCCAGGAGAAATCTCCGGGATTCATAGCCGGGATGGCGCGAAATCCCGAGCGGGCGCGCGCGTCGGCGAGATGCAGCCGGGAATAATCCGCGAGGCGCCGAAACAACTTGCCGACCTCGCGATTGCCGCACGCGTCCATCGCGTCGGCCAATTGTCCGAAACGGTCGGCGGCCTCGCTTTCCAGGTTGATGGCGTAGGCAAGAAACTCTTCGACTGATTGCATGGTCAATTCCTCCGGTCGCCAGGCAAAGCACATAAACTCACGCCGGCTCGGTCACCGTGGCGTGTTTCAGCAGCCACTCATCTCGCGTGATCCAGGCTTCCAAAACCTTCACGTGCTCAGCTTCTTCCTTGACGAATTCCCTGGCCATCGCGGCGATATCCGGCATCTTGGTCGTCGCGGCGACGGCGGCGTAGAACTCATAGCCGCGCCTTTCGCCTTGCAGTGCCGCCCTTAAAGCGTCCACCCGGGACAGCGACGGATCGCCGGCCCACAGCGAGGTACGCTCGGGAGTCGCGTGATCCGGCCAGACGTATTCGGGCGGGATCGCCGCGTTTGCATCGATCGCGGCCGCGCGAGCCGTCGCCTCGGCCAGGTGCAGACGTGAAAAGCCGGCCAGTTGCCGAAACAATTTCGCGACTTCCGCATTGCCGCACGCTTCCATTGCCGCCGCGATTGCATCGAAATGGATCGCGGCGTCTTCCTCTACCTTGACGGCATAGCCGAGGAATTCATCCAACGTCGTGATCTCGATCCCGCCCGTGTAGCGTTTCGCCGCGTGCGTGATATGCGGTCCCCGCGCCGGCAATGTCTCGTCACCCTCGAAGGTGACGATGATGTCTTCGTTGCGCACGAAACACTGACAGGCCAGCCGGTAGCGCGGAGGCATGTCGTTCACCTCGGCGTTCTGAATTTCCGCCCTGGTGATCTTGCCGAGTTGCCGCAACATCTCCTTTTCCTTCTCGGTCAGGGCAATGGCATATTTCGTGGTCGGGCTGAGGTGCGTGACCTGCACGAGACAGGACCCGCATTCGCCGTCCTGGCAGTCGAACGGGATCGGTATCTTGTGCGCCTTGGCGACCGCGAGAACCGTGCCGCGGTCGCCGGCGACCGCATAGACAGTGACATCCTTCGACATCACCGGCGATGAAAACGTTACGTTGGCCACTGCTTTGCTCCTGTCGGTCCGTGCATGACGCCAGAGACCGCGCGGCCTCCGATCGGCATGGCAGCAATATCCATGCCACGCACGATCGTCACGCGAAGCGCCCGTTCTAAACTGGCATTGTCAGGTTTCGGACATCGATCGACGACCGCTGTCCGACATGTCGGAAACGACGCGATTCGAAAACCCCTGAAAATCCACCGGTTCGAACGCTGGCACGCGCTTTGCTCTGATCCCGGCGAGCCAGCCCGGTGCACAGCCAGGAGAACCAAGATGCCGTTCCTCGATCATCCGTTCGACGCCGAAGCCACCATCCGCGCCGCGACGCGAACGCTTGGCGTGAATGACAGCACATTGCGCGATGGTGAACAGGCGCCTGGCGTGTCGTTCACGCTCGACGAGAAGGTCGCGATCGCACAGGCGCTGGAACGCGCCGGCGTCGATGAGATCGAGGCTGGCACGCCGGCCATGGGCGAGATGGAAATCGAAGCTCTCGCGGCCATTGGCCAGACGATCCAGGATTCCGCTGTGATCGCCTGGTGCCGTATGAGCGAGACCGATGTCGACGCCGCGCTGCGCACCGGCCTGAAACGCGTGAGCTTGTCGGTGCCGATGTCGGACCGGCAGATGCGCGCCAAATCGTATCGAGGTCCGCACGACGTTCTTGCCCGGCTCGCCCGGGTGGTGCGCCACGCGCTCGACCGCGGCCTGACCGTCGCGGTTGGCGGCGAGGATTCCAGCCGCGCCGATCCGGATTTCGTTCCGCTGGTGATCGAGGCCGTACAGCGCGCCGGCGCGCACCGCTTTCGTTACGCCGATACATTGGGCGTGCTCGATCCGTTTGAAACCTACGGCATCTTCTGGCGGCTGCGGGCGAACACCGATCTTGAACTTGAATTCCACGGCCACGACGACCTGGGTCTCGCCACCGCCAACACCATCGCCGCCGCCCGCGGCGGTGCCACCCATCTTTCAGTTTGCGCGCTCGGCCTTGGCGAGCGCGCCGGCAACGCCGCGCTCGAACAAGTGGCGGTCGCCCTGGAGCGCACCACATCGTGGCGCACACGCATTGATTTCGCCGCGCTGCAGTCGCTTGCCGAGACCGTCTCGGAAGCCGCCCATCGGCCGATCCCGGTCGGCCAGCCGATCGTAGGCGAGGCCGCGTTCAGCCACGAGTCCGGCATCCATGTCAGTGGCCTGCTGCGTGACCCGGAGACCTATGAAGCGCTCAACCCGGCCCTGTTCGGGCGGTCCCGTCAGATCGTACTGGGCAAACATTCCGGTATCGCGGCGGTCCGTCACGCGCTGTCCGAGCAGGGGCTGAGCCTCGACGACGACCTCGCGCGCGGCGTGCTCGACCGGGTGCGGGCGCACGCCGAGGCGGTGAAACGCCCGGTCGCGGTCGAAGAACTTTTAGCGTTTCACGCCGCGCTGGCCGCCTGAACCGGAGGGTTCGACATGCACATCCAATCCATTCGTCTGCTCGGTGACGAAACGCCGGTCGCGCTGATCTTCGGCACCGGCGACATCGCCTCGGCCATCGCGCGCGGGCTGTTCCTGTCGCATTGGGGCGTCATGATGCTGCGCGACGAAGCCGTGCCGGTGATGCGGCGCGGCATGGCGTTCGACGACGCGCTGGAGGACGGGGTGGTTGAGTTGGAAGGGGTATGGGGCGCGCGGGCGACGGCGGCGGAGATGCTTCCGATCCTGGCCCGTGGGCGGGAGGCGGTGGTGGTCGCGCGGCTCGACCCGGCGGTCGTCAGCAACGCCTGCCGCGCCATCGTCAGCGTGCTGATCGATGCGCGGATGCGGAAATACGCCGCGCCCGCCGATTTGCGTCCGCTCGCCGCCTGCGCGATCGGGGTCGGTCCCGGATTTGTGGCCGGCGAGAACGTCGACATCGCGATCGAGACGCTGCCGGGTCAGGAGGGCGACGTCGTCTCTCATGGGCCAACCGCGACGCCCACCGGCCGGTCGGTGCCGCTCGGCGGCGCCAAGGAAGAGCGGTTCGCCTGTGCGCTCACCGCCGGTGCCTGGGAGCCGTTCGTGCCGCTGGGTGCCTTTGTGGAGGCCGGGACGCCGCTGGGCTTTCTTGGCGAAAGCGAGGTCCGCGCGCCGATCGATGGGTGCGTGCGCGGCGTCGTACGGGCGATGCCGAATGGTGTCGCTCGCGGTGCCAAACTGGTGGAGCTCGATCCGCGGCCTGGAGCTCCCAGCACCGGCGTGCCGCCCAGAGCGCGCCGCATCGCCGCCGGCGTGCAACGGGCCGTCGGCGCGCTGTGGCCGGTCAGGCCGATGCTGGCGGTGGGGTGACGCGAGCTGAGTCCGTGGTTCGTCGGATCGAAGCGGGCGGCTGGTATCGTCGCACCGCACCCTGATCGCCGTTCATCCCGCGCTTATTCGAACCTGCACATCTCGCGGCCGCGCCATGTATGGTGCCGACGTCACGAGAATATCCGCGCCGGCCTTCGCGTAAGCCGCCGCGTTGCTCGCGTTGACGCCGCCCGCCGCGGCGATCTTCGCGTGCGAAGCGCCGTCGCTCGCCTGCGCGCAAACCCGCGCTACCGCATCCGGCGAGAACTTCTCCAGTTGCACGACATCCGCTCCGGCCGCGACGGCGCTCAGAGCGTCATCGTGATTGGCCACTTCAACCACGATCGCTCGCTCCGGTGCTGCGGCGCGTAGGCGGGCGATTGTCACGGACAGGTTCTCGCCGCGCAGAAACGCGCGGTGTTCGGGGAACACCAGGATCGTGTCGCCCAGTCCGGTGCGGTGCATGGCGCCGCCGCCGGCGAGGATGGATTTGATCGACAAGGCACGCGTCAGAGGCGCTGATTTGCGCGTGCAGGCGACGGTGATTCCCGGCACCGCGGCGCGCGCCGCTTCGGCGATGTCGCGCACCGCGCTGGCGATGCCGGCGGACCACTCCAGCAACGTCTGAGTCACTTTCCAGCCGGCGTGCAACGCGCCGGCCGCGCCGGTGGCCTCCAGCAACAGCGTCCCCGGCGCCACCGCCTCACCGCTCGCCACCAGCAACCTGGGCACCGCGCCGAGGCGGGCCAGGATGCGAGCGGCTTCCTCGGTCGCGCACGCCACCATTGGATCGCGCGCCGAGAAGCTGATGCGGCCCGGAAGTCCGGAGATCCCAAGCGTGCGCGTGGTCAGATCGCCGAAGCCAACGTCCTCGGCGATCAGGCGGTCGATCTCCGCCTCGGCGATCGGGATCACGTTGTTACCGCCATGCCCGCGCGACTTTGTAGGCGTCGCCCAGCAAACCTCGCCAGCCGCGGGCTTTGCGGACCGAGCTCATGATCTGGCGTTCCTTGGTGCGTTTATCCACGCCATCGACACGGAACCAGGTTTGCGCGGCCTGGCTTAACAGCCGCGGATACAGATCGAGCAATTGCCGGTTGCTGTGCAGAAGTCCCGGGACTTTGCGATACTTCTTCATGTCCTTCAGAACGAAGCTGGCTTCCAGCAAGCCGCGGTAATCGGTGAGGTTGGCTTCGGAGCAAGGCTCGCGGAATCGTTTCAGCTTCACCACGGTTTCGCCGGCCAGCCGCCCCGAGGTCATCGCGAGATTGGAACCCTCGCGATGCACGGCATTGACCAGATGCGCCGCGTCGCCGACCACCATCCAACCGTCGCCGCTGAGTTTCGGCATGGCGTTGTAGCCGCCTTCCGGAATCAAATGCGCGGCGTATTCCTTGACCTCCGATCCGGCGAGCAGCGGCGCCACGCTCGGATGCGCCTTGAACGCGTCGAGTAACCCGTACGGGGTTTCTCCGGTGCGGGTGAAATCGTCCACCATGCAACCGATGCCGATTGAAATCGATTCGCGGTTGGTATAAAGAAACGCGGTGCCGGTCATGCCGTGGGTGATGGTGCCCATCGCCTCGATCACCACGCCTTCATCGCCGCGCAGCCCGAAGCGGCTTTCGATCAGTTCTTGCGGCAGGAAATGCATCTCCTTTACCGCCAGAGCCACATCCTTCGGCCGCGGCTGTTCACGTAGCCCTGCTTGCTGGCCGGTCAGCCCGTTCACGCCCTCGGCGAGGATCACCACATCGGCGAGCAGCGCGCCGCCATGCCGGTCGGTCTTCACCCCGAGCACCCGGTCGTGTTGGTCTCGCAACAGATCGGTAACCGTGGTTTCGCATAGCAGCGTTGCCCCGGCGTCGCGCACCCGCCGGCTGAACCAGCGGTCAAACTGAGCTCGGATGATGGTGTAACGGTTCGGCTTGTCCTCGTTGAACAGCTCCGAGCGATAGTGCATCCCGGTGTGGGAAAAGTCGTCCATCATCCAGATGCGCTGCTCGATGACATGCCGTTCCAGTGGCGCGTCCTCGCGGAATTCCGGTATCAACTGTTCCAGCGCGTCGGCGTAAAGGATCGCGCCTTGCACGTTCTTCGAGCCGGGATACTCGCCGCGTTCGAGCTGCAGCACGTTCAGGCCGGCCTTCGCCATCGTATAGGCGGCGGCGTTGCCGGAGGGGCCGGCGCCCACCACAATTGCGTCGAAACGTTCTTCGGTCATGTCACGTCCCTTTCAGCCGGCGAGCCGGTTCACGGACAGGCGTTTGCGAAACGCCTCGGTCAGCACCGGCAATATCTCGGTCGCGTCCGCCACCACGCCGAGATGCGCGAAATCGAAGATCGGCGCGTTCGGATCGGTGTTGATGGCAACGATCAGGTCGGCGCCCTCGACGCCGACACGATGCTGGATCGCCCCGGAGATTCCGGCGGCGATATAAAGTTTCGGACGGATGGTTTTGCCGGTCTGGCCGATCTGCCGGTCGGCCGTCATCCAGCCCTTTTGCACCAGCGGCCGCGAGCCGCCCCACTCGCCGCCCAGTACATCGGCCAGAGCGCGGACCAGTTGCAGGTTTTCCGGGGACCGCATGCCAAGCCCCCCGGCGACGACGATGTCGGCATAAGCCAACTCGGATTTCTGTGAGTCGCGATCCGGCAGGAAGCGCAGAACCTTGGTAACGATGTCATCCTCTCGCAGATCCAGCGCGCGTTCCACGACGCGTCCGAGCCGCCCAGGCTGGCGCGGCGGCATCGGCAGTACCCGAGGCCGTACGGTCGCCATCTGCGGTCGATAGTTCAGCGTGTGGATGGTGCACAGCAGGGAACCCCCGAAGGTGGGCCGCGTCGCCGCCAGAGAGCGCTCGTCGTCGATCGCCAGTTCCGTGCAATCGGCGGTTAGACCGGTCAGCAATGTCGTCGCCACCGCGCCGGCCAGATCGCGGCCAAGCACCGTGGCGCCAAGCAGCAGAATCTCCGGCTGGTAGGTGTTCACCAGATCGGTCACCGCCCGGGTGAACGGTTCATTACGGTAATGTTCGAGTACCGGATCGGCGACCATGTAAACCAAATCGGCGCCATACTCGAAGACCTGGCCCGTCGCCTCCGCCAGCGCCGCGCGATCGGAGCCCAACAGCATGCCGGCGAGCTCAACGCCGAGTTTGTCGGCCAGCTTGCGGCCCTCGCCCAGAAGTTCGAGCGAGACCGGGTGGATCGCGCCATGCTCATATTCGACGAACACCCAGACATGGCGATACGCCCTGAAGTGCTCGGGCAGTTCTTTCTTCATCGACGCCCGTCCGCCTGGACGAGCCGCCGGAGTTGGTGTCGCCGCGTCGCTCATGGTTCCGCGTCCTTTCTCAATAACCCGCCGCCATGCGGAGCAATTCGCCTTCCAGCGCCGGCTGACGCGCGTAGATCTGACCGATCAGCGCCTCGGCAATGTCGCTGTTCTCGCCCGCGGTGGTGTCGATTTTCTCGGCGCTCACGGCACGGGCCGGCGGCGCGAAAACGCGCTTGACGACCGTGGGCGAGCCACGCAGGCCGCACTTCATCATGTCCGTAATTCCCGCCTGCGCGGCGTTCCAGACCTCGACCTTGGCGCGGGCGGCGCGCAACGCCTCCGGCAGGCTGCCGCGGCGTACTTCGTTGCTGGCTTCGAGCATCGTGATCAGCGCCGGCAGCCGCGTGGTGATCTCCTGCACACCGCCCTCGGCACGCCGCTGCAAGGCGATCGTTCCGGCGGCGGGATCGATGTCGGTCACCGCCGAAACATACGTCACCTGGTTCAAGCCCAACCGCCGCGCGATTCCCGGACCGACCTGCGCGGTGTCGCCGTCGATAGTCTGTTTGCCGGTGAACACGATGGCCGGTTCGCCCCATTCCTCGCCCATGCGGCGGATCGCCTGCGCGAGGGCGAAACTGGTCGCCAGCGTATCGGAACCGGCGAAGGCGCGGTCGGTCAGCAGCACCGCGCGGTCGGCGCCGAAGCCAAGCGCCTTGCGTAACGTATCCTCGGCCATCGGCGGACCCATTGTCAGCACCGAGACCTCGGCGCCGATCTGATCACGCAGCCGCAGCGCCGCCTCCAGAGCGAACAGGTCGTAGGGATTGAGGATCGTCGGCACACCCTGCCGCATGATGGTGTTGGTTACCGGATGGACGCGAATTTGCGCGCTGTCCGGTACCTGCTTGATACAAACGACGATGTGCATCGGTGTCCTCGTCGGCGTGGGTTTCGCGATGCACACCGCAAATCCCGTGCCAACCATTATTCGGCGATTCCGGCGGCTTTATCGCGTCCAGCGCTGTCATGAAGCCGACATCGCGTCGCTTTTGGTAATCGTTCGGACCGGCTGTGTCGGCATCGCGACACCGAATTTGATCGTTTTGCCTCGAATTCCTGGGTTTTCCGGTTGGCACGCCAGTTGCTCTCACCATCGTCAAGACGTCGCGACAAAGCGAGTTCATTTCGGCGGACGAGTCCTGCCGCTTCGATGGCGGCGACAAGGGAAGGTGAGAAGCAATGGATTTCGACCTTGGAACGGAGATCGAAGTTGGCGACGACGCGGAGGCGCCAGTCGCGGACATCATGCAACAGATCGCCGACCATAAGGGCTGCGGCACATCGGGCGGCAGTGGCAAGGCGAGCTGCGGGTCGTCGGCCGGCGCCGGCGATCTCGCGCCGGAAATCTGGGAGAAGGTGAAGAACCATCCCTGCTACAGCGAAGAGGCGCATCACCATTATGCTCGCATGCATGTCGCGGTCGCGCCCGCCTGCAATATCCAGTGCAACTACTGCAATCGTAAATATGATTGCGCCAACGAATCACGACCCGGCGTCGTCAGCGAGAAGCTGACGCCGGAACAAGCGGCCAAGAAGGTGCTTGCGGTCGCGTCTACCATTCCGCAAATGACGGTGCTCGGCATCGCTGGGCCGGGCGATCCGTTGGCGAACCCGGCGAAGACGTTCAAGACGTTCGAGCTGATATCGCAGACGGCGCCGGACATTAAACTCTGTCTTTCGACCAACGGCCTGATGTTGCCGGACCACGTCGATACGATCGCGCGGTTCAATGTCGATCACGTCACGATCACCATCAATATGGTCGATCCCGACATCGGCGCGAAGATCTATCCGTGGATCTTCTATAAGAACAAGCGCTACACCGGCCGCGAGGCAGCCCAGTTGCTGACAGATCGGCAATTATTGGGCCTGGAGATGCTCACCGAGCGGGGCATTCTGTGCAAGGTGAACTCGGTGATGATCCCGGGGGTCAACGACAAGCACCTGGTTGAGGTCAACCGGGCAGTGAAATCTCGCGGCGCCTTCCTGCACAACATCATGCCGCTGATCTCGGCGCCCGAGCATGGCACCGTGTTCGGACTGACCGGCCAGCGCGGTCCGACCGCTCAGGAATTGAAGGCCCTGCAGGATAGCTGCGAGGGCGAGATGAACATGATGCGCCACTGCCGCCAATGCCGCGCCGACGCGGTGGGTCTATTGGGCGAGGACCGCAGCGCCGAGTTCACCACCGACAAAATCATGGAAATGGACGTCGAGTACGACATCGATACGCGTCGGGCTTACCAGGAAAGGGTCGAAGAGGAGCGCCAGGCGAAGGTCGCGGCGAAACAGGCCGAACTTGGCACTCTGGCCGGCGAGATGAGCGACGTGAAAGTCCTGATCGCGGTGGCGACCAAAGGCGGCGGCCGGGTAAACGAACACTTCGGCCACGCGAAGGAGTTCCAGGTCTACGAACTCAGCACCGGTGGC
>JBEKGV010000062.1:0-10359 GCA_050012615.1 Acetobacteraceae bacterium
GTTGCCAGGCCAGGTTGTTCGGGTCACGTGCCGCCAGACGTTCGAGAATACCGAGGCTCGCACTGTATTCAGCCACCGCCTCCTCCCATTGGCTCCTGGCGGCCAACATGTCCGCGATCTTGTTGTGCAAAAGCGCCAGGTCGTGCTGCCAACCCGGGTTACCTGGGTCCAACGTAGCGAGATGCTCGACGACGCTCTGGACCGTCCGGTATTCGTCGACCGCTTCGCTCAGCTTGCCCTGGGCAATCAACGCTTCGCCAACCGATCTGTGCGAAATGGCAATATCCTGCTGATAGGCCCTCTGGTTCGGGTCGCGGTCTATCAGACGTCCCATGATTTCCAGACTGATACGGTATTCGGCCAACGCTTCGGCGGGATGGTGCTCGGCTGCCAGCAAGTCGGCCAATCTCGAGTGCGCGATGGACAAATAGCGCTGCCAATCCGGGTTGCTCTCGTCCTGGCGTGTGAGGCGTTCGGTCAGGTCCCGGCCGGCTTGAAATTCAATCTGTGCTTCGTTCCACTGTTGCTGCTTCGCCAGAATCTCTCCGATTTTCATATGGAGAGAGAACAGATCCTGCTGCCACTGGGCGTTGCCCGCGTCCTGCCTAACGAGTTGCTCGGCCGCGTCCAGGCCTGCGCGATATTCGACCAACGCCTCTTCCGGGTGGCTCTGTGCTACCAAAACCTCACCAATCCTGCTGTGAAAGACCGACAGGTCATGCTGCTGGCCCGAGGGGTTCGCATTGAGGAGCGCGAGATGCTCGGCGATGCCCAGGGCCAGCCGGTATTCGATCAACGCCGAGGACAATTCGCGCAGGGCCACCAGTGCATCCCCAACCTTCCCGCGGCACACAAGCAGGCTACGCTCCAGGTATGCGTTGCTGGCGTCCTGGCTCGCGAGACGTTCGGCGATACCTTCGCCGGCCTGGTATTCGACGAGCGCCTCATTCGCCTTGCCCTGGGCCAATAGAGCATCGCCCACGTTGGTATCTGAAGCCGAGAGATCGTGCTGCCAGAAAATGTTGGCCGCATCACGGCGCGTGAGGCTCTCGGCAACGGCCTGGCCCGCACGGTACTCCGCGACCGCCTCGGCTGGCTGGTACTGGGCCGACAGCACATCGCCTATATTTGTGTGGGACATGAACAGATCGCGCCGCCAGCCGGCGTTGTCCGGCTCCAGACCCACGATGTGCTGAGCGATGCTCAGGCTTGCGCGATATTGGACCAATGCCTCCACGAATTGTCTCTGGGCCTTCAGCACATCGCCGATTTGGTTTTTAGAGACCGCTACATCCCGCTGCCAACTCGCGTTGTTTGCGTCCCGCGCGACGAGGCGCTCGGCGATATCCAGACCTGAGCGGTCTTCAGCCAGCGCCTCCACCAAACGGCGCTGGGTTCTCAGCACTTCCCCGACCTTCCCGTGCGCGAGAGACAGATCGCGCAGCCAACTCATATTCTTTGGGTCCAGGGTCGCGAGTCGCGTAGCTATGCCGAGGGACGCCTGATACTCGGACAATGACTCATCGAGCCGTCCCTGAATCATTAAAACATCGCCGATCTTCTGGTGTGAGTTCGCCACATCGCGCTGCCATGTGGCGTTGTTCGGGTCGCGCAGCGCCAAACGCTCAGCGATGCCAAGGCCCGCATGAAAATCCGCCAGCGCCGGAACAAGATTTCCTCGGTCCTGGGCAATGGCACCCAGCCCCATTTGCGCCTGCCAGGCGGGGTCGCCGTCGTTAGCGGCAACCGGCAACTCGGCGAGATGACGGAAGTGCGTCTCGGAAGCCGGCAGGTCGCCCATGCGCTCTTCCGTCCCTCCGGCCGAGGCCAGCGAAAAAGGGTCGTCGGGTTCGAGACGTAGCGCCCGGCGTAATGCGTAAAGCGAACGGGCAGGATCCGCGAGCAAGGCGATGACGCCCGCGTTACGCCATGCTTCAGCCGCCTGGTGGTAGTCGCGCTGTGCCGCGGCCTCCATTTCTTCCGCCGCCGAACGCAGCATCGGCTCCGCTTCGGCGGGTTTGCCCTCCTTCAGCTTCTGGAATGCCTCAGCGTAACGCTTGTCGGTCTGAGCGTGCTCGGCGATCCAGGTTAGCCGCAACCTGAGGTTTTCTCTTCCCCCGGGTGTCTCCGCCTGCGCCGAGCCGATAGGCGCGTATTTGTCCAGCAGTACCTCGACCTCATCGATGGTCTTTTGTTGCTCATGGGATACGTCCCACCAGTACCCCGCCCCGCCCAACGACAGCATGACCGCTGCCGCCGCCATGATCCGGACAGCCCGCGATCGCCGCCGCTGCCTTGCCGCACGCTGGAACACGAGATCCGGCGGCAATCCCAGCAGCGAGGCGATGATCTTGTCGGAGGCCAGATCTCTCCCGTCCTGCTTCCAATCAGCGGCCAATGTGTCAGTGGACATACTGGGTGGAAAACACTCCTGCGTCGTACTATGAGGGGTTCCGGACAGAATGAGTGGGACCACCGGCCGTTTGGGGTGTCGCTCCCGGAACAGCCGCACCTCAGCGTCGACATAGATGCTTCGCGCGGCATTGGGTGAGGCCAGCAGAACCAACGCCGCGGACTGATCGAGGGCGGCTCGAGTTGCCTCGTTCAGCGAACCGCCGGGATTGAAGTCGCCGCGATCCATGAAGATCGGCCGCAGGGAGGCAGGCACCGGGCCGAGGGCGCCGGGCCGTTCGATCAAATCCTTGTCGATGCGGAAAGCCTCCCACCGCCGGTGCAACCGGTTCGCGATCTTCCGGTCGGCGTGGCTGTAGGAGAGGAATGCTCGATACTTCAACGTATCATCCATCGCACGCCCCCGACGTCAACCCGCGCCCCTCGATCGACGCCGGCGAAAAGCGGCGTTCTGGCCAGCACGATATTTCCATGCCGCCTCATTTGTGGGGAAGGTGCCACTGGCCAATATTCAGTCAATTCCTCCGTTACGGCCGGTTGTAAAGAGGATTACGCGAGATCGATCGGCGATGCGGCAGATCGCGACGACTGACCCCGGACCGGTCGATGAGCCCATGGCAGCGCTTCCGCCGCGAACCCCAGGTGTTCATCGTCAACAAGGGCGATGCGACTTAAGTACAACGCTCGCGACGATGTCGAACCACGATCAAACTGTGGTCAGGAACTACCGCGAAAACGCATAGCGCAGTTCCGCCGCGCCCCAACCCGGCTCCATGCGGACACGCGGCAAAGCCCAGGGATCGGCACCCGCATGGGCACGGCGCGGTATCGTGGTGAGAAACGATTGATAGCCAGCCGCTCGGGACAGCGCCGGTTCTCGCTCCGGTTGGTAGTCCTCATCGGGCTGACCATACGGGCAGGCGAAATGCAGGCACGGCCGTCCGAGTTCCGCCTCGATCCGCGCGCGAGACGTCGTGAGTTCGGCCTCCACCTCCGACTGAGGAAGAGTAGCGAGGTGGGGATGCGTGACGGAGTGGGAACCGATCTCCATCCCGGCCGCGGCGAGGTCCCGGCATTGCGACCAGCCGATGATCCCGGGCCGGCTTTCATCGACCCATCCCGAGATGACGAAAAAGGCAGCGGGCACGTTCTGGGCCGCCAGGATGGGAAACGCGTTGTCGAACGCGTCGGTGTATCCGTCGTCGAACGTCAGGCAGATGAACCGGCCACCAATGCGTCCATCGTGGTCTCGCCCCTCGTTGAGCATGCGCACCAGGTCGCTGAGCCCTATGACGTCTCCCAGGTCGCGCAACAGGTGGATCTGACGCTCGAAGCGTCCGCGATCGGCGGCACGCATCCCGTGATAGCAAAGGATGAGCACACCATCCTCGGCGCCGCCTTGTGACAGGCCAAGCGTGCGCCACCGCACGACGGCGGCTCGCGCCAGCGGGATGTCGCGCAGGCCTCGGGTTAATCGCACGGAAAGACTGCTCATTCGGCGAACTCGGCCCTGATTCCAGCCGTGTTCAATAGCCTGTCCATCCCCGCCCCTTCAACCGGTTCTTCCAGGAACCGGGACGCGAGCCTGAACGTCACAGCCACGCTCTGGGCGGCACGGCGACCAGTGGGGGCGGCGGAGCATCGGGCGGTATCGGAATGGGACCCGGCGGTTCCTCGATCGGAGGCGGCTGATCGGGATCCGGCCGCTCCGGCGGTGTTCCCGGAGGGATGGGCGGATCGGACAGGCCCGATATATGGGCGCCTCGCCGCGCAAGGCGGGCGTGCGCCGGGAAACGCGTCCTTTTGCCCGACGCCTCGCTCCTGACAGGATCGGCGGCAAGCCCGTCATCCATGACCTTGTAATCCCCTGGCAGTGGTGCACGGATAAACGCGGCGGCGAGCCCTTGGTTTCAGGCCCATCTTTTCGCAGCCGGACATCATGAACCGGCCGCCCTTGGCGGGAACTTTACGGACCCGCTCGGGTTCGGGGTTTGAGGCGCTGTTCATTCGAGGAAGGGCCCGAAAGGATCAACGAACCGTGGCGGAGAACACCAGGCTCTCGACCTATCGTTCCAAACGCGACTTCGCGAAGACCGCCGAACCCAGCGGTGAGCGCGACACAGCGTCCGGCGACCGCCGCCGCTTCGTGATCCAGAAACACGACGCGACCCGGCTCCACTACGACCTTCGCCTCGAACTCGATGGCGTCTTCAAATCCTGGGCAGTCACGAGAGGGCCGTCGCTTGACCCCCACGACAAGCGCCTGGCGGTCGAGGTCGAAGACCATCCGCTCGACTATGGCGATTTCGAAGGGACAATTCCCAAAGGGCAGTATGGCGGTGGGACGGTACAACTGTGGGATCGCGGTTACTGGGAGCCTGAGGGCGATAAGCCACCGCGGGAGACCCTCGCCGATGGCGATCTGAAATTCACTTTGGACGGGAAGCGGCTGCACGGCAGCTGGGTGCTGGTGCGGATGAAGCACGATCGCACCAACGGGAAGCGAACGAACTGGTTGCTGATCAAGCACCGGGACAAATACGCTCGCGAAGGCGACGGCGACGCCGCGCTGGCGGAGGATCGATCGGTTGCCTCCGGACGCTCGATGGCGACGATCACGGCGGGCAAGGGACGCGGGCCGAAGCCGTTCATGCTGGGGGATGGCGGGGGAGCCGGGGCGGCGGATGTATGGGACAGCAGCACCGGCAAGGCTGCTGAGGAGCGAACCAAACGAGCTTCCGCAACGCCCGCGTCCCCCAGGGGCACCTCGTCCGGGCGCGATTCCTCCAGGGGCAAGCGGGCAGCCGCCAGTCTCCCGGATTTCATCCCGCCGCAACTTTGCGAGAGCGTCCGCCGGCCGCCGTCCGGCCCCGGATGGGTGCACGAAATCAAGTTCGACGGCTACCGGGTCCAGTTGCGGGTCGCGAACGGCGAGGTCACGCTGAAGACGCGTAAAGGCCTGGACTGGACGGCGAAATTCGCCGCGATCGCGAAGGAGGCGTCCGCGCTGCCGGACGCTCTGATCGACGGTGAAATCGTCGCCCTCGACCAAAACGGCACGCCGGATTTCGCCGCGTTGCAGGCAGCGCTGTCCGAGCAGAACACGGATAATCTGATTTTCTACGCGTTCGACCTGTTGTTCGATGGCGATACCGATCTTCGCGATCGGCCGCTTGCTGAGCGAAAGGCGAGACTTCAGACGTTGTTAAGCCGCCATGGTTCAGGCACCAAGCTGGTCCGCTTTGTCGAGCATTTCGAGACGGGCGGTGATGCCGTATTGCGATCGGCCTGTCGTCTCTCGCTCGAAGGCATTGTGTCGAAAAGGCTCGACGCTCCTTATGCCTCCGGCCGAAACGGGAGCTGGACAAAAGCCAAATGCCGGGACGGCCACGAAGTCGTCATCGGCGGTTGGTCGACAACCAATGGCGACTTCCGGTCGTTGCTCGTTGGCGTGTTTCGCGGCGACCACTTTGTCTATGTCGGGCGCGTCGGGACGGGATTTGGCGCCGAAAAGGTAAAGGCGATTTTGCCGCGGCTGAAGGCGGTCGCCACCCGGAAATCCCCGTTCACCGGCGTCGGCGCGCCGCGTGAGGAGAAAGGTGTCACCTGGACCCGGCCGGAACTCGTCGCGGAGATCGAGTTCGCCGGCTGGACCGGCGCCGGAATGGTCAGGCAAGCGGCCTTCAAGGGTCTGCGCGAGGATAAGCCGGCGGAGGAAGTGACCGTCGAGGCTCCGGCGGACGCGGGCGAAGTCGGGGTACCCAAGGCCACGGCTCGAGTGAAGTCTTCCGAACCGGCGAAGCCTGCGGCGCCGACCGAGCCGGCGCCAACGCCCTCACCGGGCAAACCTGTCGTGATGGGCGTGGTGATCTCCAATCCGGCCAAACCGTTGTGGCCGGACGCGGGTGACGGCCAGCCGGTCACCAAGTTGGACCTCGCGCGGTATTTCGAAGCCGTCGGAAGCTGGATGATGCGGCATCTCCAGGGCCGGCCCTGCTCCATCGTTCGCGCACCCGACGGCATCTCGGGCCAGCAATTCTTTCAGCGCCACGCGATGGCGGGTTCGTCGAACCTGCTGAACCTCGTCAAGGTGTTTGGCGACCATAAACCATACCTGCAGATCGACCGGATCGAGGGCCTGGCGGCGGTCGCGCAGATAGCCGCCCTGGAACTGCATCCCTGGAATTGCGCGGAGCAGCAACCGGAGGTGCCGGGCCGACTCGTCTTCGACCTTGATCCCGGCCCGGACGTTGCCTTTTCGGTCGTGGTCGAGGCGGCGAAGGAGATGCGGGACCGGCTCGACCAACTCGGGCTGGTGAGCTTCTGCAAGACCACGGGAGGCAAGGGCATCCATGTGGTCACGCCGCTCGACACATCCGGCGAGAATGCGGTGACCTGGCCGGTCGCGAAGGAGTTCGCTCACGCGGTCTGTATCCAAATGGCGAACGACGATCCGCGGCGCTATCTCGTGAACATGGCCAAGAAGCAGCGCGAGGGACGGATCTTCCTGGACTATCTGCGTAACGACCGGATGGCGACGGCTGTCGCGCCTCTGTCGCCCCGGGCGCGGCCTGGCGCCACGGTTTCCATGCCGCTGACATGGGCACAGGTGAAAGCCGATCTCGATCCGAAACGGTTTACCGTACGAAGCGTGCCTGCGCTGGTGGGTCGAACCAATGCATGGGCGGACTATGACGAGGGCAAGCGTCCCTTGGCGGACGCGATCAAGCAGTTGGGACCGGCGACGCGAGCCGCGTGATGACGGCCGCCGGAGCCAGGACAGCCGGCATGACTTTTGGTCTGCCGCTCCCTCGTCGCGGCGCGAGGCTTCGCGGTGACGGCTCCGTCGTGACGGAATTCAAACGACAAGCACAAACCGCCGAGGAGCGATGACGCCGGTGAGTGCGACTACTGCACAGATGCTCCCCGAGACGCGCAACGCGCCCGAGACGCCGATCCACTGAGCGAGCCCACCAAAGGCTGGGCCGCTCACCAGACAGACTCCCAGAAAGCAGATGGAATACAGCGCCATCACACGGCCGCGCATGTCCTCCACCGTCCGAGACTGCAATGTGCTGATCACGGTGACACTGAACAGGCCGGCACTCACGCCATAAGCGAAGGTCGCCGCGTGCAAAAATGACACGTCATGCACCGCGGCCATGACCATCTGCGTCACCGCGAGACCGCCGGTCCACAAGAGAATGGCCGGCAGGCCGGTGCGTGCTCGCCGCGCGAGGATCAAGGAACCCACCGCCGCACCCAGACCTAGTACTGACATCAGGCTCCCATATACCTGACTTTTTCCGCCGAGGGTCTCCGCCGCTATCAGTGCCAGCGAGATCTGGAAATTATAGGCGGTCGCGAAGACCACGATCATGATGATCGTTGTCGCCGCCAACACGGGATCCCTGAACACGTAGATCAGGCCTTCGCGGATCTGGCCTGATGCGTGCGGCACCGGTGTTCGCGTCGACAGTTCCCGATGGCACAACTTCGCAAGCACCACGACGACCAGCGCGAAGGTCGCGGCATTGATCAGGAAGCCTGGCGCGAGGCCGACCTTGGTCAGAACCAGGCCGCCCAGTACTGGCCCAACCATCCTCCCTGTTGCCTTGATCGTGTTCGCCCAGGCGACGGCATTTGGCAGATCGGTTGGTACCACAAGGTCTTTTATAAAGCTCTGGAGCGCGGGCTCATCGAAGCATTTTACCACGCCAAGCGCGAAGGCGGCGAGCCAGATCATCCAGACCCGCACGATGCCAATGCCTGCCACCACACCTACCGTGAGCGCAAGCAACCCGAGGCAGGTCTGTGTCAGCATCAGCAGCCGCCGGCGGTCGTGCCGATCCGCGACGACACCACCGTACATACCGAGTATTATCAACGGACCGAATTGCAGCGCGTTGGTCACGCCGAGTGCCAATCCCGAATGACTGAGTTCAAGGACCAGCCAGTTCTCGACCGTGATCTGTACCCAGGTGCCTATGTTCGAAACGATTTGTACCGCGAAGTACAGCCGGAAATTGCGATGGCGGAGGGCGAACAGAGTTCCGCCCGCATGAACGTTCGATGCGCCCGGGGCCGGCGTTTGTCGTTGGCTGGTTTCCACAACGGCATCGCTCATGTCCCGCCGCGCCAGCGTCAGGTGGCAGCGGAGGCGAACACCGATCGATTGCTGTGCCATATGTGCGCGGCGACGGCCGCCATGACGACAACTGCACCAGCAAAGCTGGTCACTGATGGCATTTCACCGAAGCAGAACCAGACCCACGCGATAGCCAGCGGCGTTTCCAGTGTGCCGATCAGTGCGTTCTCGGTCGCAGAGACCCATCGGCCGCCCAAGGTCAGAAAGACCAGCCCCAGACCGAACTGCACCGTGCCGAACAGCAGCAGATTGGACATGTCTCCGGGGCCGATGGCGAAAGGCGAGGCGAACGGCCAGACCACAAGCGGACAAAGCAGTGCCGAAAGGCATGCGGCGGGCAGCATCGGAGTTTGCCGCTGCTGGCGAAGGATCAGCATCATCATCGCCATGCAAACCGTCATGCCGAAGGCGAGGAGATCGCCAACCAGATGCCCGTCGGTGATCGCACCGCCGACCATGACGCTGACGCCAACGAGCGCCATCAGACTGGCGGCAAGCGTGGTCCACGCCTCTTTCACGCCAAGCCACAGCCATCCGATCCCGGCGGTGAGAAATGGGGCGACAGCGAAGATCACCACCACATCGGCCACCGAGGTGCGGCGAAACGCGTTCAGGAACAGTATCGTGGCGGCGGTCGAGCAGGCCGCCGCGGCGAACCCGGGACGGCCCACTGCCCGGATGGCGGCCAGCGTGTTGCGCCGCTCCTTCACTACGATGATGCAAAGGATCATTAAGCCGGCGAACAACCCGCGCCAGAACAACATGGTCCACGCATCGAGGTGAATGAGTCGCGTGAAGAAACCGGCCGAACTGTAAGCGAAGGCCGAGAGGACGATCATCACAACGCCCTGTGCACGCCGATCCATGACCCGACCCTTCCAATTTGTCGGCCGGAAGATAGCGGCGCCCTGCTGACAGCGTTGTGTCAGCAGTGATTGAACGCCGGATCAACCCGGCGAGGTGCGCCCGCGATCTTCGCAGAGGAGCCCGAAGTGGACGCAGTGGTTACCTCCGGGGCGCCGATCGCCCTCTCGTAGCGCGAGGCGTTTGAGCGAGAGGGCAGAGCTACCAGCGGCCGGGCCGGCATCATCAAGGTCGACGATGTCGATCTTCCGGAAAGCTGGGGCGCGAGATAACGCCGATACGGAATTGGCGGTCGCGAGCCGGGATTGAGGGCGGGTCCAGGTATCCGTGAGCCCCTTTTGGCCGTTATCCCGTGCCGCACCGCGGCCCGGTGGCGCGGACCGCGGCTCAGCCCATGATCGACCGAGTTCGTACTCGTGGAAATTTCTCGGTCAGTTCGCCACGGCATTCAGATCGGATTGCAGCTGCGCGAAGTTGAAGCCGGGCGCCCACCCATTGGTTTGCGCCTCTGGTGGTAGGATCGCGTAGGCCTCGTCAACGCATTCGTCCCACCAGGCCCAGGTGCCTATTTGTGTGTTACCCCAGGTTAGTACAGTCACGCCGGTCTGGTCGTAGCCAACGGCAAAGACCGCGTGACCTTCGGTCGTCAGCGTACCGGGGGTCCAGGGCTGATGGTTATCGAACTCCTGAACGCAGTTTTGCTGCACCTGAAATCCCAGATAGACGCCGCCAAAGAGTTGAACAGCCTGCTGGACATGGACGTGGTTTTTTGGGTTGATCGCGACGTATGTCAAAATCTGGTCGCCACCCACCTTGTTCTGGCGCCAATAGTTCAGCACATCAAGCTCGTTCAGGCCGGAATCCACGCCTCCCGTCAGATGCATATACAGCTTCACCACGTCCTGTTTGACCATGATGTCTTTGTTGCCAATCAG
>JBEKGV010000063.1:0-10265 GCA_050012615.1 Acetobacteraceae bacterium
CGGTGTCCTGCTGCGGGAAGAAGCCTTTTGGAATGATCGTGTAAAGAGCGCCGGTGACCACGATCAGTGTCAGCGTGGTCAGCAGCGTCAGGAACTGGTGCCGGAATACAAAGTGCAGGCCCCGGTCATACGCTCCCACCAGCCAATTGAAGAACGCCTCGGCCAGCCGGCTTAGACGGCCGACGTCCTGGTGATTCTGGTGCTTCAGGAACAGCGCGCACAGCACTGGCGTCAAGGTGAGCGACACAACGGCGGATGCAACGACCGCGACCGAAACGGTGACTGCGAACTCGCGGAACAACCGGCCGATGATACCGCCCATGAAGAACAACGGAATGAATACGGCGATCAGTGAAAAGGTGATCGAGATGATGGTGAAGCCGATCTGGCCCGCCCCGCGCAACGCCGCCTGCAGCGGTCGTTCTCCCTGTTCGATGTAGCGCACGATGTTCTCGATCATCACGATCGCGTCGTCGACGACGAAACCGACCGAGATTGTCAGCGCCATCAGCGAAATGTTGTCGAGATTAAAGCCGGCGGCGTACATCACTCCGGCCGTGGCCAGCAGCGACAGCGGGACCGCGAGGCTTGGGATGATGGTCGCCCACATGGTGCGCAGGAAGACGAAGATGACGAGGACGACCAGGGCGATCGTCAGCATCATCGTGATCTGCACATCGTGCACCGCGGCCTGCGTCACCAGTGAGCGGTCAGACATCAGGGCGACATGGACCGAGGGCGGAATCGATTGCTCGAGATGCGGCATCAATGCCTTGATGCGGTTCACCAGGTCGATCGTGTTGGCACCCGGGGCACGTTGGATCGCGATGCCTTCGGCCGGCCGGTTGTTGAACCAGGCGCCGACATACATGTTCTGAACGGAGTCGATGGCGTCGCCAACGTCCTTGACTCGCATGGGCGCGCCGTTGCGATAAGCGACGATGACGTTGCCGTACTGAGATGCGTTGAAAAGCTGGTCATTGGTATCCAGCGCCGTGACCTGGTTCGTGCCTTCGATCGCACCTTTTGGGCCATTGACCGTTGCCGCCACCAACGCGTTGCGGACGTCCTCCAGGCTGACCCCGTGTGAGGCGAGCGCGCCGGGATTGATCTCAACCCGCGCGGCATATTGTTTCTGACCGAAAACATTGACCTGGGAGACGCCGGGCACCGTCGAAAGCTGCTGTGCCAAAATCGTGTAGGCGTAATCGTCGAGCCGGTAGACCGGCACCGCGTCGGAATAAACCGCGTAGATCAGCACGGGAAAATCGGCTGGGTTGACCTTTTTGTAGGTAGGCGGATTCGGCAGGTCCTTCGGCAACAACCCGCTCGCGGCCTGTATCGCGGTCAGCACGTCCTGTGCCGCGCCATCGATGTTGCGCGCCAAATCGAATTGCAAAGTGATCGTCGTCGTCCCGGTGCCGCTCAGCGACGTCATCTGGGCCAATGACGGGATCGCGGTGAACTGCTGCTCGAGCGGCGTCGCGATCGCCGATGCCATCGTTGAGGGGCTGGCGCCGGGATAGTTGGCGGTCACCGTGATGGTAGGAAAATCGACATTCGGCAACGCGGAGATCGGCAACAGACCGTAGGCAGCGATCCCAAACACCAGCACGCCCAGCATGAGGAGGGAGGTGGCGATCGGCCGGCGAATGAAGGGTTCTGAAATGCTCATCCTGACTGCCCATCGGACTTAGGCTGCAATAGCCGGACGTGCGCACCGTTGGTCAGCCGGTACTGGCCCTCGACAACAATGCGCTCGCCTGGTGAAAGTCCTTTGGTGATCACCGTGATGCCATTCTGCACCGCGGCGATTTCGACGGGCCTTCGCTCAACCGTGGCATTCTTGGTGATGACGTATGCGTAATGACCATCCGGCCCATCCTGCACGGTTTGCGACGGCACCGTGGCCACGTCGTGCTGCATCCGCAGGACAGCGCGCAGATTGACGAACTCTCCGGGCCACAGGCGCTCATCGTCGTTGGCGAAGGTCGCTTTCAGATGGATCGTTCCCGTAGCTTGGTCGATCATATTGTCGATCAGGGTAAGCTTGCCGTCGCCAAGCTGGGTCTGACCGTCGCTTGCCAGTGCCACCACCTCGAGCGGCGCCTTGTGCTGTTGTTGCCGGATCTGGTCGAGCTCGTCTTGTGGCAGCGTGAAGCTGACGAAAATCGGCTTCAACTGAGTAATTGATACAAGCGCGGTAGCATCGGTAGCGCGCACGAGGTTGCCGGCGTCGACGAGCCGGGCGCCAAGTCGGCCGTCGATCGGCGAGAGAATGTCGGTGTAGCCTATATTAAGCCGGGCGCTCTCGATCTGCGCCTCATCGCCCTTGATCGCGGCCTGGAACTGCGCCACCAGACCTTGCTGCTGCTCAAAGCTCTGCCGGGTCTGGAAACCGGATCCAACCAGCCTGCCATAGCGGACGAGATCCGCCTGCGCGGTGATCAGTTGCGCCTGGTCCTTTTCTTTATTGGCCGTCGCCTGCGCCAGCGTCGCCTCATAGGGACGCGGATCGATCTGGAACAGCAGGTCGCCCTTGCGGACCTCTTGGCCCTCGGTGAAGGCGACCTTGACGATCGCGCCATCGACGCGGCTCTTGACGGTCACGGTGTTGAATGCCTGCACGGTGCCGATGCCTTGCAGGAACTGCGGCACGTCCTGCACGGTGACCACACCCGCGGTGACCGGCACCTCCGGCGGCGGAAGCTGCGCATGGGCCGCCGGCAGACTATTGTCGACGTCGAGCTTCCAAAACGTTACGCAAGCCAGAACCAGCAATACAGTCAGACCGGCGATTATTCGCTTCGCCATTCAAAATCTCCCCTCGGGCCGTAGCCGTCTGATACGACGCGCCTTCGAGGATTGCTCGTGAGGGGCGCCGAGAGCGGCGGTGTTCGGCACATCCGGACAAGCTACCGCGGCGGCGCCGACTCGCCGAGTTAAGCATGGTTCATCCAGGGCCGACAATCTGTATTTCCCCGTCAAGGGGTTAGTGTTCGGAGTTCTTGCCCGAAACCCGCGCGAGCAAGTGTTCGACACGATAGGTGTGTTGTGCCGTCAGCATGCAGGCGATCTGCATTCGCACGGAGGTGGGACGAACACCACATCAAGAAAGCTGAGATCACGTCAATTCGATCGACGGAGCGTCGGACGCCATATTATGCCAACCGCCCAAGTCACTGACTCTTTGACGCAATCGTCAAGCACGTCATGGCCGGCCACCGAGCCGGCCATCAATCGCGGCACGGTGCCGCGAGAGATCACCGGGTCAAGCCCGGTGATGACGCATTGGGGCCAGTACCAATGGGGCAATTCATTCGGCCGCTGGTATTATGCCAACCGCGGAATCGATTAACCGATCGGCACCGTCACCCAACGCGTCGTTCCCCTCCCCCGACCTGATCGGGGGATCGCCCGGGGGACCTGTCGCGGCACGGTGCGGCGAGATATGGAAGGCGGTGGCACTGCCCTGACGTGGTTGCCAACTGTGCCGAAAAGTTAGCCTCTTGGCCGCTCGGCAAGGGAAAGACTCGAGGCAGATGCGAAGCTGGTGATTACAATCACTATATCGTAACTTATGCAATATAGCTTCGTTTCCGAGTATATTTCGTAATCGTAAGAGGCCGATTCTTCAATATAACCTCCAGCTGGCCGATCTCACGCAACGGGTCGCGTTACCAAAGCCCAGGCCAACGTGCTGTGCGATTGGATTCCTGGTCGGGGGTCAGGGAACGCGGCCCATCCGCGATCTCCCTCGGATTGTTCGGCACTTTCAGAGGGTTTTCCCAACAGTCGGGAACCCCCAAGGATCGTGTGCAGAACGAAGGCTGCTCGGGCGGTTGTTCTTTGGGCCGGCAATATTGTTCGCCCCTGTCCAGGTGCACTACCGAACAATCCCGGCCTGACGCCGCCGACACCGCCATGTCGATCGGCGTGCGATGGAAGACCGGAATGCTGGCTCCTGAGACGACCGCGGTCACACTCGCGACGGCCGGTAGCTCGGGTCCGCAACCGGCCAACAGCAGCGATAGGACCAAAATGAGCGGGATCAGACCTGGGCGCATCGGTCCAGTCTGCCCGCGAAAGGTAAACAAAGCGTTGGCAGGCAAATGACGGGCCAAACCCCGGCATGGCCGCGTCCGATCGGGCGCCCGCTTGCCGCCCCTGCCCGGAGGTCATATCCACAGCCCGGCTAATGCTGGCGCTGTCTCTGTTCAGCGCGGAACGGCAACATTCGACGGCGAGAAAAGCGTGCCCATATCGTTTCCATCGATCTTCGGACCTGTTTGGTTCATGACTGGAGTGTCGGCTTCGTGGAGCAACGCCGCGTGACCCGGACTCTCGCCGCCGATGTCGCCATCATCGGCTCTGGACCGGTCGGGCTTTTCACCGTGTTCGAACTGGGGATGCTGAAACTTTCCAGCGTTCTGATCGACGCGCTTACCGATATCGGCGGACAATGTTCCGCGTTGTATCCGGAGAAGCCGATCTACGACATTCCCGGCCACCCCTCGATTGAGGCCGGCGAGTTGGTCGCTCGTCTCGACGCCCAGATCGCCCCATTCGCAGCCCCAAGACTCCTGGGCCGCCGCGTAGAGGCTCTGACCGGTGGTCCGAGAGACTTCCGGCTGACGACGGATCGAGGGGATGAAATACGCGCCAAGGCCGTGATTATCGCAGCCGGTGCCGGGGCGTTCGGTCCCAACCGGCCGCCGCTGCAAGGGTTGGAAGCCTACGAGGCAACCGGAGCGGTCCAATATCATGTCCGCCGCCGCGAAGAGTTGCGCGGCAAACGAGTTGTCATCGCCGGTGGCGGCGACTCGGCGGTCGATTGGGCGCTGGCATTGAAAGATGTCGCACAGGTGTCGGTCGTCCACCGCCGGCCAAAATTCCGCGCCGCGCCCGGAAGTGCGGATTTGCTCGATGCGGCCGTCGCGCGCGGCGAGGTTGAGATGGTGATTCCCTATCAACTGCACGCCCTGCACGGTACCGACGGAGACCTCGACGCAGTCGAGGTCGCCACCCTCCGAGGCGAGACCCGCCGCCTTCCCGCCGACATCCTGTTGCCGTTCTTCGGTCTGTCAATGGATTTAGGTCCCATCGCCGACTGGGGCCTGGAGCGGGACGGTGCGCATATCCGGGTCGAACCCTCGACCTGCCAAACCAACCTCCCCGGGGTGTTCGCGGTCGGCGACGTCGCCGCTTATCCGGGCAAGCTCAAGCTGATCCTGCAGGGGTTCAGCGAGGCGGCGATGGCGGCACACGCCATCTTCCCGCTCGTGCGGCCGGATGAGGCGTTGCACTTCGAGTACTCCACCACAAAGGGCGTGCCCGTGATGGAGCCAGGCCGGAGCCCCTGAGATGGACGCGAAGCTGTTGGCGTGGGGTCGCGCCGTCGCGGCTCGGGGTAGCCGGTTTCCGCCGCTTTGGCTGTTCACCGACACATTGAGGCTGCCCGATCCTCGTGCGGCGATCAGCCGGCTGCCGCGCGGTCTCGCAGGGGTCGTATTTCGGCACGACGATCACCCGGAGAGGGCCCGTCTGGGACGCGACATCGCTCGGATCTGCCGGGCGCGCCGATTGGTCCTTGTCGTGGCCGGCGACGTGCGGCTCGCGACCGCGTTGCGGGCCGGGGTGCATCTCCGCGGCGGGCGGTGGCCCGGACTTGTGCGGACCACGCGCTTCGTGACCAGTTCGGCGCATGGCTTCATGGATTTACGTCACGCGGCGCGTGCCGGGGCGAAAGTCGCGTTTCTTTCCCCGGTCTATGCGACGGCAAGCCATCCCGAGGTACTGCCGCTTGGCCCTGCTCGCTGGTCCCGCCTCACGCGCGCGGCGCCGCTCGCGGTCGCCGCTTTGGGCGGGATCGACGGGGCCTCGGTGCGGCGGTTGCCGAGCCGGCTTTGCCAGGCGGTGGGGGCGATTGGCGCGTTGGCCTGAGTCAGGCCGCCCGGCTTCTCACCCCATGGCCTGCACCGACAGCGGCTCGATCTCGCAAGTCACCCGCACATCCTTTGCGTTGTGCCAAGGATAAACGTCCTTCCCGAGATACTTCTTGGCCAGGCTATCGATGTGCGCGACCGCGCCGGTCTCCGTGACGTGCACGACCTTGCCGCGAACCTGCAGGTAGCGATACGGGTTGTCAGGATCGAGAATCGAAAGAGCGACGCGCGATCCTTCAGCCATGTTGCGCGCCTTGACCCGGCCCTTGGCGGTGTTCACTCGGATGTGACCATTGGTGTAGTCGAACCAGACGGGCGTCACCTGAGGTGAGCCGTCCGGCATGATCGTGGCGAGATTGGCAAACGCCTTCTTTTCGGTGAGCAGGTCGCGGAACGCCGCGGGGATTTCGGCCATGGTCGCTATCTCCGGTGATGTTGAGGATCAGATGGGAACGGGGCGATCGAGGAGCAAGCGCCCTCGGGAGAGCACGCGGAGAGTTTGTTCATTGCGCACCCTCGGTCGCCATCGCGGGCGGTGCATGTCACGGTTTGGGGGACAACGATGCCGGCGATTTTCTTCGTGATTTTGCTTGTCCTGGCGCCAGTCGCCGCGCTCGCTCAGTCTGGTCCTCCGGCGGATTGCGGTGAGCCCGCGGCGGCAGGTGACGGGTGGGATGTGGCCAAACCTGAGGCGGTCGGAATGGATCCGGCGACGCTCTGCCGCATCGGTCCACGGTTTCAGTCATGGACTGAGGCGAACGTCCATTCGGTGCTGGTGATCCGGCACGGCGAGCTGGTCTATGAACGGTATTTCACCGGCACGGATGAGGTGCTCGGCCATTCGATCGGAACCATCGCATTCGATGCCGCAACGAAACACGATCTGCGTTCGATCACCAAAAGCGTCGTCTCGCTGTTACTGGGGATCGCCATCGGCAAGGGCCAGATCGGGGGCATCGATCAGTCCGTGCTGGCGCTGTTGCCCGAATATGCCGATTTGCGCTCGCCGGAGAAGGACAAGATCACCATTCGCGACCTGCTGACGATGTCGCAAGGCCTCGCCTGGAACGAAGACTTACCGTACAGCGATCCCAATAACAGCGAAGAGCAGATGGACAACGCGCCGGACCCGGTTCGCTATACGCTGTCGCGGCCGGTCGAGACCCCGACCGGCCAGGTATTCAATTACAGCGGTGGCTCCGCCGTCATCATATCAAGATTATTGCACAAGGCGACCGGCCAGACGCTCGATGCGCTGGCCCGTGTCGAATTGTTCGAGCCGCTGGGGATTACGGACTTTGAATGGAGACCGATCGCCACCGGCGAACCTTCGCCCGCCTCGGGCCTGCGGTTGCGGCCGCGCGACACTGTCAAGCTGGGGCAACTGGTGCTCAATCATGGTGCGTGGCACGGCAAACAGGTGGTGCCCGCCGATTGGATCGAGGCGGCGACAACGCCGCACATCAACGCGCAACAGCTTTGGTTCTATGGCTACCAGTTCTGGTTGGGCCGGTCGCTGGCGCATGGGCGGGAGGTCGAGTGGGCGCTTGGCCTCGGCTATGGCGGGCAGCGGCTGTTCATCGTCCCCGCGTTGGATCTGGTGGTGCTGGTGCATGCCGGCCTGTATCATAGCTCGATGCAGGGCTGGGTACCGTTGGTGGTGCTGAACCGGTATGTGCTGGCGGCGGTGAACGAGCCGTAAGGCGTGCTGTTGGCTCAGTACGCACTGTACTGCTTTACCTCTACCAACACCGACCCCAACAGCGTGTTGATTGCCTGTTTGATTCGCCCGCGCTCGTCATTCTCTCGATAGACCGACCGGGCGAGCGCCACGAACTCCTCCCCGAAATCCCCTTTGGCATCCTTTTCCCGAATTCGATCCTCGATCGACCACAGCCGTTGGTTCACCGCCGCCAGAGCGGCGCGCAATTCCGCCAGTCCCTCGGGGGCGGGATTCAGCGGCGTCAGCGCCTGGCCAAGTGCCGCCAGTTCGCGCTCCGCGTTGTTCACGGCCTCCGTCACGCGCAATCGGGATCGCTTGATCTCGAGGATCGCGATCTTGTCGAGCAGTTCGCCCCAACTCACGGGCACCACCGGGTCAGCCACTGGTTCCCTCATGGTTTGGCCGGTCACCCCGTTCCGCGACCAGTTCCGCCAGCGCGTCCTTCATCGATGCGAATACGGGAGCCCACTTATCTCGTTCGGTTTGCCGGAACAGGTGCATCGTCGGGTACCAGGGGCTGTCGGTTCGTTGCAGCATCCATCGCCAGTCCGGCACTGCTCGCAACGCCACCCACACCGGCCGGCCCAGAGCTCCGGCGAGATGTGCCATCGCGGTGTCAGACGTGATCACGAGATCGAGGTTCACCATCACCGCGGCCGCGTCGATGAATCCGTCAGGCCCGGAGTCGAAGTCCTCGCCAAGGGTTTCCACGTTCATGCCCGGGGTCAGTTGCTCACTGCCGTCGTCCTTTTGCAGGCTGATCAGGCGCACGCCGGGAATCGAGGCCAATGTCAAATACTGCTCCAACCCGATCGAGCGGCCGATGTCCTCGCGCCGCGACGGGTTGCCTTGCCAGGCGATCCCCACCCGGAAGCCGTGACGGCCAAGCCGTGCTTGCCAACGCGCCACCGCATCTGTCTCCGCCGAAAGATAGGGAACGTTCGCCGCAATGGTCGTCTCGAGCGTGCCGTTGAGGGCCGGTAAGCTCATCAGTGGGCAGACAAGATCAAACGACGGCAATTGCTCACCCCTCGGCACGATGATCGGCGTGTTCGAGCGGGTCGCGAGCAACCGGGCGATCCGGGGTTGCACCTCGAAGACGACATTACCATCGGCGGGGAACTTGTATCGGCAGAACTGGATCGTGTCGCCCAAGCCCTGTTCGGCGTAAATGAGCAGAGAACGTCCAGCCAGCGCCTCGCCCTTCCACAAGGGTGCCGCGAGCTGCCGGGCGGGCACGGCCCCGGCGCGAAACCTCTCCTCCCAACCCGGCCATGCCGCCTCGAACCTGCCTAACAGCAGCATGAGCAGGGCCTGGTTGTACCGTGCGGTCGGATCCCCTGGTGCCAGTCGCAAGGCCGCCGCCAGCCGAGCCTCGGCCGCTGAAAACTGACCAAGATCGCGGAGCACGGTCGAAAGGTTGACGAGGATGCCGGGGTCTCGCGGTTCGCGGCCGTGCGCCCTGGTCAATGTTCGCGCCGCTTCCTCCAGGCGATTGGCGTGATGCAGCGCGGTGCCAAGATTATTCAGCAGGTCCGGCAGGTCGGGCTTCAGCCGGGCGGCGTTCTCATAAGCCGCGAGCGCTCCCCCATGATCCCCGACATCGCTGAGTGCGTGGCCAAGCGTCTGATGCGCTTCGGCGCTGCCGCTTTTCAGGCGAAGTGCGATGCGACATGCCGCCGCGGCCTCGGCGGGCCGGCCCAGAGCGAGGAGCGCATGCGCGTGATGGACGTGGAATTCTGGCGCTGTTCCTTTGATCCCAATCGCCCGTTCGATCCAATCCAGTGCCTGGGTCGACTGACCGGTTTGGAGGAGGAGCACGCCCATCATGTCCAGCGCGTCGGCGTGCGTCGGCGCGGCCGAGAGAACCTGTCGATAGACCACGCTTGCTTCGGCCAGACGCCCGGCGCCGTGCAGTCGCTTGCCGTACTGAAGATGAGAGTCGATCTGACGGTTCGGGTGGTTCATGGCTTCAGGCACTCGATCGCAACTGCCGGTGGCACTTACCGGACTGACAAACAGCCGGAAAGTCCAGGCCCGACCGTTATCCCGCCTGTGCCGCGTGACGATTTCCGACTGAGTATTGCCGGGTGCGCGGCAATATGTGAAACCTATCGTAATGCTTGTGGGATTACAGCAACACTGTTCCAGAAATGCCATTATCGACGTCGATACCACATTGCGGCGGGGGTGAACTCGCCGCAATAGTCCGTCCAGGCTTGGCCGGCCCGAGATGGTTTTTCGGGGTCGCGGTCTGCATTCACCGCCGGATCGCCGGCGAATACTGGAGGGACCTCGATGCGTAAGACGTTGTTGGCCAGTGCGGCCATTCTGGGTGCGACCGGCGGTCTCGCCGTTGCCCAAAACGCGCCCAATCCGAGCCAAGGTCAGTACATCGCGCCGCTGCTCGGCGGCCCGTCCGCGCAGAACAACAATAACGTGTGGGCCACCCCGGTACCGGGCGGCGCCGCGACCCCGACTCCAGGCACCGTGGTGATCCGCCTGAACGGCAAGGTCTACGCTGAAGCGGACCTGAGCTATGGGACCGGCCTTCAGACCGCTGCGCATACGATCGTCCCGGCGAGCGGCGCCGCCTC
>JBEKGV010000064.1:0-13710 GCA_050012615.1 Acetobacteraceae bacterium
GGTTTCGTGGATGTCAGCGGGACGTTGCGGGGTTGGGGTCGACTTGTGACTGGGTGTGGTGTCGGATCTGACAGGCTGTGCAACAGCAGATTGTGCCGGCCGCACTGGTTTGGCGGACGCCGCAGCCCCTGGCACGGCGTTATTCGGGGCCCGCTCGATCTCAAGTTCCATCTCGTCGAGGACGAACAGGAACACCTGCTCGATCGCCGAACGCGGCTGGTCTGTCCGTAACATGACGGTCCACCGCAGATAGCTCAGGGTCGGGTCGATCTCCTCCAACGGCGGGACCCCGTCGGTGCGAGCGAACACCGATGCCGTGCCAAGCGTGTGCAACTCGTCGAGCAGAAGGAGTGGATTGGTCCCGGTCACCATAGCATCCGCGGGTAGCCGGAACCGGACGCACCAGGTGACCTCGCCGTCATCCGGAGCGCCCTCCAAAGCATCGCTGGTGTCGCCGGCCGCGGGCGGTGACGATGCCGCTGCCATGACACGCTGCAGGTCGCCGAGGATGATCTCGCTCGCGCTGGCGCTCGCCTGCGCCGGGTGGTCGATCAGGACGCGCATCTGATCCTTGGCAGCGAGCGCCACCGCGATCAGCTCCCGGGTCGGTGTCACCTGACCCTTGCGCACCAGGTCAAATGCGGTCTCGAATTGATGCGTGAAGGCGGCGACGGCATCGAAGCCGAACATCGCGCCGGAGCCCTTGATCGTGTGCAAGGCACGGAACGCCTTGTCGATCAGTTCACCGTCTCCGGGCGTGCGTTCGAGGTCGAGCAGCGCCTGCTCAAGCTGCTCAAGTAGGTCCTGCGCTTCCTGCAGGAAGACCTGTTCCGGATCGCTGGCATTCATCAACCGAGTACTTTCCTGACAACGGCGACAAGCTGGTCCTGTTGGAACGGCTTCGTGATCCACCCGGTGGCACCGGCGGCTTTCGCCTGCTTCTTCATTTCGGCGTCCGACTCGGTGGTGAGGAACAGGATGGGCACGCCGCGATAGGCCGGCAGTTTCCGCAACTCACGGATGAGGCCGAGCCCGTTCATCACCGGCATGTTGAGGTCGGTGACCACCATGTCCAAAGGAGTGGCCCTGGCCTTGCTGAGGCCTTCCGCACCGTCGCCTGCTTCGACGATGTCATAACCGGCACCGGTCAAGGTCAGCTTGACCATCTGTCGGACGCTCGGGGAGTCGTCGACGGTGAGGATCCGCTTCCTCATGCGGCTTCCCCCTTGAACCAGAACGCTCCGGGCGTGCCCGGTCCCGCCTCGCTGTCACGCACGACCGCGAACCCGCCGCGCGTCAGTGTGTTCAGCAGTGCGCCGTCCGGTGCTGCGGCGAGGCTGACCGCTCTGCCCAGAAGCTGACCGCTGACCCGTGTCGCGACCAGCAACTGAATGAAAGTCAGATCGATTTCGGTGGCGGTGGAGCAGTCTATCGAGAGGTTAGCGCCGGATGGCGGTTCGATCGCCTCACGCAATGTTGCCCTGACGCTCTCGACGGTATGGATGGTCAAAGCGCCCTCAAGGACAAGCCGGACGCCCATGGCGGTATCTTGTGTCATCAGAGCGGCCCGTGTTGGCCGGCGGAACGGTCGGCTACCGTCTGGCGCGAGGAACGATCCGGAAACCAGGTAGGGTCCCTCAGAGTCCGGATGACGTATGGCACCTGACCGCGACCCGAACGCTCCATCCGGGGTGGAATGTATTTGGTGCCCGAGGGTGGCCTCAAATCCTGAATAAACCGCTAACGATTGGCGGAATATTGTGCCCCCGCTTCCAGTGAGGCGCGTCCGGTCTGGCGGGTCCGGTCTGGCGGGTCCGGTCTGGCGGGTCCGGTCTGGCACCTTCGGTCTGGCGCGTCCGGTCTGGCAGTTCCAGTCTGGCGGCCGAAGGATTGACGTACGGCCTTTCAAATCCGTCATGGCCCGGCCCCCGCCTTCGCAGGGGTAAACTCGTCCGGGCTACCGATACCAGCACTGTGCCGCGACAGGTGGCCCGGACGAGTTTACCCCTGCGAAGGCGGGGGCCGGGCCATAACGGCAAGAGGCGGCCGACTCCTGGACCGACCCTCGTTGCGATGCGTTACATTGAGTCAGCCTGCCGCGGGCCGGCAACGCGGGTGCCTTACCCGCCCGACATTTCCGACGGCGTCCGCGAGCCCGGTCGGACCGTCTGGACGGAACGCCTGGGATACGATCCTGGCGAGTGTCAGGTAAGGCCGCTTCTTACGATGGGTATGCGTTTTGTCGCAGCGCACATCTGCGGTTCTTTGAATGATGTGACCTCGGGTCGCACCATCACGGTGCATTCCGCGGTATATTCCGACAGGTTTTTATTTCGATTCCACCGGTTCGCCTGTCAGGAAAGTTGACAATCCCCGCAGCGAGGCGGACGATCAGTACGAAAGCAATCACGGCCCCGTGTCGACCTTCGTCCGTCAGTGGTCGAGCAGGGTCCGGAATGGCGAGACTGACCACCGACTGTCGTGCCCTGGCGGACACAGAGTGATGAAGGAAACAGCCCTGGCCCGCGACCGCCTGAACCACCGCGCAGCAGTTGATCCCGATCGTGCCCATGAGCCGTCGGGCCCTCGCGCCGGTTCTCGCCATCAGCCCGGGCCACCCATTTCAAAATCCTGGCGTCGTTCAGCCCCGGTTACGTTTCCCCATGAGAGAGAAACAACCGCGCCTGTCGGCCTCCACCCCGAGAGTGAAACCCGCGAAACCAATGTGACGCACTTACCGGAGAGTCGAAGATGTTGAATCGTGTCCAGTACCCCGAGCACATAGAACCTTTGGTCCAGTTCATCGAGGAAACGCCCCGCGATCAGATCCTGGATCGCACCCTGGAAAAACTTCGGGCCGGCATGCCGATCGAGACGCTGCTGACGGCCTCAGCCCTGGCGGTGACACGGTCCTCCGACCTGCCTCCCGGCCACCACGGTGGACCGCTGCACCCGGTCGCCGGCCTGTATCCGATCTGGCAGCTGGTGCAGCGCCTGGAAGGTGACGACAAGTTCCTTCCCGTCCTGCAGCACGTCGCCCTGGCCAACAAGCACGTGCATGACCCGGTGACCTCGCCGTTCGCGCTGCTGGAATTCGAGGCGCTGGACGCCGAAGGCGGCTCGCAGTCGAAGGCCGAATACCTCGCCGGCGACGGCCAGGGCGAGATGGCGCGCGGCGCCGGCATCGAGGGCGCCAAGGAAGCCTTCTTCAAAGCCGTCAGCCGCGGCGAGACCAACAAGGCGGACCATCTGTTCCTCTGGATGTGGGACAACATGCCCGCCAGCGAGGTGTTCAACCTGCTGATGAGCGTGGCGATCCCAAAGAACGGCATCGACGACCATTACTTCATGTATCCCGCCACCTGCTGGCGTGCCCTGGAGACGTTCGTCGACAAGGAATACCTGAAAGTGCTGATGCGGCCGGTCGTGCGCTATGTGACGCGCTTCCCGACCACCCGGTCATATCCCGAGATCGACCGGCTGATCGAGCAGCATGGGTTGCTTGGCCGCATCCTGCGCCAGCGCACCGGCGATGACGAGACCGCCGCCATCGGCGTACTGGGCGAGGCCATCCGGGACTGCGACGACTTCAACGAAATCCCCAAGATGATGGCGCAGGCGCTCGCGGACGGTCTCTCCATCGAGGGCGCCGGCGAGGCGTTGTCGATCGGCGCGGCCGGCCTGTTCATGCGGTCGCTCACCGGCAACCCGATGGATGTGCATATGCACACCAGCGTCAACATCCGGCGCTGGCTGTTGAAGCTCGACGGCCTCAGCATACACAGCAAGCTGCTCATCCTGATGACCTGGCACATGGGCCCGGAAATCAAGTCGACACAGTTCCGGATGGAGCCCGCGGGCGCGCAGCCCGACATGGATGCCGTGGCGAAGCTGCCGCATCGCTCGCAGGAGGATCTCCTGGCAGCGATCAGCAAGAGCATCTACACCCAGCCGGCGACCGACTGGTCGCAGGTCTCCAATCTGGGCCGCATGCGCGCGGTGCCGGAAGTCAAGGATACGATCAACCTGGCGACGCAGTACACGAAGCTGGGTTATGACCCGAAGGCGTTCATGGACATGCTGGGTCAGATCGTGTGCCACGACAACTTCACCGAGATGCATGCCTTCAAGCATCACAACGCCGTCGTGGAAGAGTTCTACGCGACGCGCGAGCCGTATCGCTGGATGCACCTCGTGTGCGGCGCTCAGGCGGCGGCGGTTTCCTTCGGCAAGAACATGGAAATCTTCGAAGAAGCCCTCGAACTGATGCACGCCGCGTAAGTCTGTTTGGCTGACCGGGAGGCTTCGCGCCTCCCGGTTCGTCCGGCGAGGTCCGGCCCGCGTTACTTGCTGCCGCCATGCCGCCCGATAAAGTTCAGCGTCGCCTCCGCGGCGCTGTTGGCATGCGTAGCGGCGACATGGTACGAGTTGCCGGGCAAAACCAGCAATTCCGAACCGGCGATCTGCCGTTGCCAGGCACGAGTTTCGTCGACCGTGCCGAGTCCGCTTTGCTCCGTCGTGATGACCAGGGTCGGGCAGGCGATCTTCGGTAGATCGGCCGTTATGTCGGCCGCGGCAATCGGGCCCATGATGCCGATTTGAGTGGACGCCGCTGTGCTGCCCATGAATTTCGTCCACCATTCGACGCCCTCCGGCGGAAAGTCGTCCCCGAGGCGAGCCGCCATATTCTGCCGCGCCCAATATTCAACGCCATGCGTCTCGAAGTCACGGGTCAGTTCGGGCACGCGCTCGGCGGCGCCAACGCGAAACGGCGGAGGCGTGCCGACGACGGTCAAGGTGATGAGCCGCTCGGGCCGTCGCGCGGCGAACGCGCGCGCGATGGTGCCGCCAATCTTGGCACCAACCAGATGGAAGCGCGCGATGCCGAGGTGGTCCATCAATTGGCAGAAATCCTCGATCAGCCGATCGAGCGTCCAGGCGTAATCGCGCGTCATCGGAGTCGACTCGCCGAAGCCACGCATGTCCGGGCGAACGACGCGATACGCGCGCGCCAGTTTAGGAACCCAGGCGTACCAGGCGAGGCTGCCCTCGGCGTTGCCGTGCAGCATGAGGATGGTCTGTGGATCGCGCCAGGGATCGGTGAAATCATCGACCTCATAGTGCATATCAAGATCCGCGGTGGGGCGGAAACTAGGCATCGGTGTTCCTCCGGAACGGGGCACGGGCGTTGCGTCCCCTGTGGCTTATCGCCTGTCGGCGTAGCCTAACCCCGAACGTGCGCCTCGAGGAACCGAAGTGCTTCTCCAGGCCGCGGGACCCGGGGGCGAAGATGTCCGCGGTATCGGCGTCACCGGCCTCCGGCGTCTCATCGATGTTCCACCGAAACGTGTTTGCGACCTTGCCGTAGCGCTCGATCAGCGCCTCCATATGGTCTTGGTGGCGTTGACATCGGTGGGATAAGGCGGCAGCGAACTGGGTTTCGCGCGACGATCGTCGATGCCGGATTGCCCGAGATATGCACAGAAATCGCGCGGCGAACCGAAGCTGGAACGATTCATCTTTCGTCAACGAATCACGGGTAGTTTCCGATCATGCTGAGGGTATCGGACCGGATACGTGAACCGAAAACAACGCAGGATGGAGAAGAAGCAGCGCCTGCCGCGGACCCCGGAAACAACGCCGGTCGTTCAGGAATTATTCGCTAACGCCCTTCAACATCATCAGGCCGGCCGTCTGAACGAGGCCGAGCAGCTCTACCTTCAGGTATTGACGATTGATCCGCATCACGCGGACAGCCTTCACTTGCTCGGAGTATTTGCCCACCAGATCGGTCGACCCGATATGGCCGCGACGATGATCGGTAAGGCGATCACGGTGAACGCGGGCGTCGCTCTGTACCACTCTGACATGGGCACGGCGCTTGGCGCCCTGGGGAAGCCGGACGAGGCGGTGACCTGCTATCGCAATGCCATCCGCCTTCAGCAGGATTTTCCGGCCGCGCATTTTAATCTGGGCAATGCGCTCGTGAAACAGGGGCGACTGGACGAGGCGGCGGCATGTTATCGCGATGCCATCGGCCTTCAGCCCAACTTCCCCGCGGCACACAACAATCTGGGCCGAGTGCTTGGGGATCAAGGGTGCACACAGGAGGCCGTCGCTTGCCACCGCGAAGCTCTGGCGCTCAAGCCGGACTTTCCGGAGGCACATTTAAACCTTGGCGTCGCACTTCAGGAACTTGAGCAGCTGGATGAGGCGATTGGCTGCTATCGCAACGCCATCGATCTCAGGCCGGACTTTCCCGATGCCCACTACAATCTTGGCAACGCGCTGAGGGATCAAGGACGACCCCGGGAGGCGATCTCCTGCTTGCGCGGCGCTCTCGGCCTCAAGCCGGACTATGCGGAAGCATACAACAATCTTGGCAAGCTGCTCGCGGAACAGGGGCAACTGGACGAAGCAATACTGTGCTACCGCGAAGCCCTTGGCCTCACGCCAGGCCACTCCGGAGCGCATAACAACCTGGGAACAGCACTTCAGCAGCAGGGAGAATTGGACGGAGCGATTGCCTGTTACCGCAAAGCTCTTGATCTCGAGCCGGACCTTCCGGACGGACATTACAATCTTGCCCTCGCGCTGCTAGCGCGAGGGGATATGGCGGAGGGATGGAAGGAACACGAATGGCGCTGGAAGACGCCGCTCATGATCTCGGCCCATCGCGACTTCACCCAACCGCTGTGGCGTGGTGAGCTTGTGGCCGGACGGACGCTGCTGATCCATGCCGAACAAGGTTTTGGCGACACTCTGCAATTCTGCCGTTATGCCCCGCTGGCGTCCGCCCGTGGCGCGCGGGTGATCCTGGAGGTGCCAAGGCCACTGGTCCGCTTACTGCGAAGTCTGCCCTGGGTAGATCTCGTGGTGGCTTTTGGGGAGCAATTACCGGAGTTCGATCTCCACTGTCCGATGCTCAGTCTGCCATTGGCGCTGGGAACCACCATCACGACCATTCCCGGTTCGGCTTCCTATTTGCACGCCGACGAACGACGAATCGAATTTTGGCGCAAGCGCCTCACCGCGATGCCGCAGCGCGGACCCAGAGTCGGTCTGGTTTGGGCGGGCAATCCTCGCGACCATTCGCCCGCTTTGGCGGCAACCAACCGCCGACGATCAATCGCGCCTGGTCGACTGGCACCCCTGTTCGACGTTGCGGGGGTGAACTTTTTCAGTTTGCAAAAGTCCGGACCGGAGGCTCCCAGCCACTTCCCTTTGGTCAACGTCATGGACGAGATGGAGGACTTCGCCGATACCGCTGCTTTGATCGCCAACCTCGATCTTGTCATCTCAGTCGATACCGCCGTCATCCATCTGGCGGCAGCGTTGGGAAAGCCGGTCTGGATGTTGGATCGCTTCGATGCATGTTGGCGCTGGCTCCGAGGACGCCGCGATAGCCCGTGGTACCCGACATTGCGCCTCTACCGTCAGCCGAGTTCTGACGATTGGGATTCCGTCCTGGCCGAGATCACTCTCGATCTGCGCGATTTCGGATGTTGAAAGATTTGCTTGCCTCCGATGGTTTCAACCAACTTGTCAGAGGTCGGAACGGGACGGTTCTGTTCAATAAAAATGACACCGTGGTTGGCAGGTCGGTGCGCTACTACGGCGAGTATTTTGAGTCGGAAGTGGATATATTCAAACAAATCGTGCAACCGGGCTGGCATGTCGCCGATATCGGCGCCAACATTGGCACTCACGCGCAGTCGTTGGCCGGTATCGTCGGGCCGTCCGGCTGGGTATATGCGTTCGAAGCGCAGCGCCTGGTGTTTCAAACGCTTTGCGCCAATATCGCGAACAATAGTATCGCGAACGTCGATTGCGAGCGCCTGGCAATCGACGAACGCGATGGGGAGATCCTTGTCGAAGACGTTGATCCTAGGCAAGCAGTGAATTATGGCGGCATCTCACTTGGTCATAGCCGGGCAAATCGTCGCGTGAAGAGCGTCGCGCTCGATCACTATCTGAATGGAAGGCCGCTTCATTTCATGAAAGTCGATGTCGAAGGCATGGAACTGGCATGCCTGCGCGGGGCAAAACGGACATTGGCGAATTGGAACACTGTTATCTATATCGAAAATGATCGACCGGCGAATTCGCCGTTGCTTCTGAAGTACCTTGATGAAGCCGGATATGATGCATATTGGCATCTCCCCCTATTCTATAACGCCGGCAATTTCGCGGGCGAAGCCGAAAATATCCATGGAATTTCATACATCGACACCGGTGCGGAGTTCCTGGAAACGATTGGTTTCGCGATCAATATGCTCTGTATTCCCCGTTCATTCAGCGCGAATATTTGCCTGATGAAAGTCGAGGATATCTATGAGCATCCAATGATTAAGGGAGGCTCCAGGTTCCATCCAGGCCAATGACGCGAAGACTCATACCAACGGAATTGAATTCTGACCGGTCATTGCCGTCCTCTCAACGTCATGGCCGGGCTTGACGGGTACACATGGGTCAAGACTTATGGCCGCTGGTATCATGTCACGCTTTATCAACGGTGTGAACAACCTCATATTGCCCCGGTGCGACCATGCCCAGATCCGTGTTGCGTTTCAAATAACCAGCCGCCGCGATTTGCCTCAGCACGGCCTGCGCGGCTTCATGGCTTGCGAATTGCACATAATTGACAACCTTTGTCCCATCGTAGCTTCGATGAATACTCGCCGATAACCATCCTGGGATGCTGCGCGCGGCGTTTACTGTTTCGAGAAGAGAGTCGACCAGCTCCTGCTGCTTCTCAGGTGAAACAGTAAATACGTTGATATGGGTAACAACGCCATTTCCGGATTCGATGATTGGCATGACAAGTTAATTCCGCCAGGTTTCCACCGCTTCAAACCCTAACGCGGTCAGGCTGGCTGTCAACGTCCTCACGCAATGCGCGCGCGGGTTTCCATGCCGAAGGTAAGCTGATTGCCGTCAGGATCGGCCACATCGAAGTCGCGCATGCCATAAGCATAGTCCCGCGGCACCTTAATCACGTTCGCACCACTTTCGACCAGGTCGGCATGAAGCGCGTCGACGTCATCCACGAAGACGGCGATAGCCCCATTGCCGGCGACCCATTCGGCATTTTTGCTCGCACTCCGCAGGTGCAGACTTACCTCGTCGCGGTACAAACAGGCATAATAGGGTGGTTCACCATACTCAAACGTGACCATGAAGTCCATCTTGTCGCGGTAGTAAGCGATGCTCGCCATGAGATCGCGAACGGTGAAGATGGTCGCGGCCCCTTTCATCATGGAACTCTCCTTCAGCGGGACTTCCCGGAAATTCTAACGTTCAAAAATCGATCGCGCCACGACTGGTTGCCGCACTAACGGCCATCATCGTCCCAGCCGCGTCGCACCCTCGGCGGTCAGATGCGCCAGTTGGCCTCCCGCGATCGTCGCCACCAATTTCCGCTCAGTCGGCTGGAGCAGTACGAGGTCGGCGCGCTTGCCCGGCTCGATCGTGCCGCGGTCTGCCAGACCCGCCGCCGATGCCGGATTGGAAGAAATCAAGGCCCAGGCATGGGCGATGTCGAAGGCGCCACGATCGGCGAGGATGAAGGCGGCTCGTGCCATTGCCGGATAGTAATAATCGGATGACAGGATGTCGCAGACGCCCGCTTCGGCCATCACCGCGGCGGAAGCCCAGTTGAGATGGGACCGGCCGCGAACGACGTTGGGACTGCCCATGACCACGTGCTCACCTAAAGCGCGGGCGTCGCGGCCGACCTCCTCCGCAATCGGGAATTCGCAGATATGGGCACCGAGAGCGCGGAAGCGGGCGCGGACAGAAAGCGAGTCGTCGTCGTGGCTCGCCATCGGCAGGCCCGCAACCCGAGCGGCGGCCGCCAGCCGATCCTGGGCCGCCGGGATCTCATCGGCCCGAGACGCGATGCGATCCGTGAAGGCCCGGAACGCGTCCATCGTCATGCCCGCCCGCCCACTGTATTTCGCACCCTCCACCGGGTCCTTGAGCTTTTTGATGATCGACGGCGTGTGATCGTTGAACGCCAGCAGGTGCACCCGTCCAGCGGCGATATCGGCGAGCGCTGTGTCGAGCGCGTCAAGATTGTACGCCTCCCACCGCAGGTGTACTCGCATGTCGCAAGTCCACGTCTCCGCCTCCAGCGCGGGCGGTGGTTATCCCGTTGGCGAGCAACTGGCGCTCGGTATCCCTCAAGGCAATGCCCATCGGGAAATCCACGCCGGGACGTGGCTGAATTTGTCGTTCGAACGCATCGCCGTGGATGTCGACGATGCCTGGCAGCACGAGCAAGCCCGCTGCATCCAGGGTCGTCCCCTTCCCGCCTCGTGCCGTCGTGCCCATGGCGTCGATCCGGCCGTCGGTCAGCAACAGATCCGTTGATACCAAACCATCGCCGGCAAGCAGCACCTGTCCGCCGGTGATACGAATTTGCGTCATGCGGGACCTTCTCCTGGCTCGAACACGATCTGAACGCGCGGAGTTGGATAACAGCCGACGCTGAACTCGACTACCGTGCCCGCGCGATCGACGTTGACGCTCTCAGTGACGAGAACCGGACGGTTACGCGCCATGCGGAGCAAGTCTACCTCGGCGGCGCTGGGTGAGCGCGCGGTGACTCTGGTGACCTGGCGGACATAGTCCTCGACCCCAACTTCTCGCAGCGCTTCGGTGATGCGTGGCGTCGCGGCCAGAGCGTTGAGTATTCCGCGCAGCCGGACCGAGGGAAAATAATGCCTGGTGAGACTGACCGGCGTGTCATCCGCGAGGCCGAGGCGTTCCAGCAAAACCACGCGGCCGCCGACCCGAATGCCGAGCGCGGTGGCGATCGTCGAGTCGGCGGCGATTTCGCGACGTTGCAGGACGCGGCCCGATGGTTCCTTGTTGTGGCGATGGATCCACTCGCTGAAGCGCGTGCGCGTGCCGACGGTGTATTCCAGCATGTCCTCGGCGACGAAGGTGCCGCGGCCTTGCTCGACCCTGATCAGGCCTGCGTGGGAAAGGTCTTCCAGCGCGCGGCGAACGGTGTGCCGATTGACGGCGAAACGCGCCGACAGTTCCGCCTCGGTCGGCAGGCGGGCACCGGGTGGATAGTCGGGCCCCCCGATCTCCTGACGCAGCGTCTCGGAGATTTGCCGCCACAGCGTGAGGCCGGACTGGCGCGGCGCTTCCGCTTCGGGCGGCGCGGCGGGCTTCGTCCGGGCTGGCCCGGCCCCGGTTGGCCTGGTCCCCACTGGCCCTGTCCCGACTGGCCTGGTCTCGGTTGGCCTGGTCTCGGTTGGCCTGGTCTCGATTGGCCTGGTCCCGGCCGGCTTCATCAATATGTCATCCAATCGAGAGATGCCTCGTGCAGATTGGCGGTTGACGTTGTTGCCAACAGTGTATAGACATCCGGATATCTAGACAACCCTCGATCGGCATGAACGACACGATTTCCTCTCATGATTCCGCGTCCGATCCGATTGGCTCCCGTCGGCACTGGATGTCCGTCCTGGCGCGCGCACCAGCCGAGGCGATCGAATCGGCACTGACGCGCGACGGCCTCTTGCCAGTGTGGACCCGCGTACGTGGCCCGGAAACCGGTCTCGTGATGGTACGCGGGCGAGCGGGCGGATCCGGTTCGCCGTTCAATCTGGGAGAAATGACGGTCACGCGCTGCACGGTGCGGTTAGGCTCGGGCGATGTAGGTCACGCCTATGTCGCGGGACGTGAGGAGCGGCGTGCGGAACTGGCCGCGGTCGCCGACGCTCTGCTGCAGGATCCCACGAAGTTCAAAGTCCTGCGGCATACGTTGATCCGCCCGTTGGAGGAGGCGCAGCAGGAGCAGCGCCTGACGCGAGCGGAGAAGGCGGCGGCGACACGGGTGGAATTCTTCTCCATGCGGAACATGCGATCATGAGCGCAGGCCTGGAAGCCGGTTTTGCTGACCCGGTGCATGACGCGCAGAGTTGCTTTCGCGCGGTTCTCGATGCGATGGCGCATCCTGGGCGGATCGCCCAAATAACTGGTTTGGCGGCATCGTCACCGCTCGGAACCGCGGCTTGCTCTGTCCTGCTGACGCTGGTGGATCATGAAACGCCGCTATGGCTCGATCCGGATGCGGAACGGGCCCGCAAATGGATCGAATTTCATTGCGGTGCGCCGATCGTAATGCAGCAGGAAGCGTGCGCATTCGCGCTAACGCTGTCGTTGCCCGACCTCGATCGATTGTCGGCCGGAACGCATGAGTCGCCGGAAACATCGGCAACCGTCATCTGTCAGGTCGAATCGTTCGATAAAGGCAAGAGTTTCCGATTGAGCGGCCCAGGATTGCGAGAACCAGAAATTTTGATCGTCGACGGGCTTCCACGCGGATTCGCGACAATATGGCAGCGAAATCACGCGTTGTTTCCGCGCGGTATCGACCTGATCCTGTGCGCGGGTGACCGATTGACCGCGCTACCGCGAACCGTATCGATCGAGGAGGTCTGACGTCATGGCCTATGTCGCGGTCAAAGGCGGCGAACGCGCGATCCGCAACGCGCACACCTGGCTCGCCGAGGAGCGTCGCGGCGACACCTCTGTCCCCGATCTCGGCCTCGATCAAATCCGTGAGCAACTGGGACGCGCGATCGATCGAGTGATGGCCGAAGGGTCTTTGTACGATCGCGACCTCGCCGCGCTGGCGATCAAGCAGGCGCAGGGCGATCTGATCGAGGCCGCGTTCCTGCTGCGTGCCTACCGCACCACGCTGCCGCGGTTCGCGCATGCGAAGCCGGTCGATACCGCGGCGATGCGGGCGGCACGGCGGATCTCGGCGATCTTCAAAGACCTGCCGGGCGGCCAAACCCTGGGCCCGACTTATGATTACACCCACCGACTGCTCGACTTCGAACTAACCGAGAACCAGCCGCCACCTGACGCGCCACGTGCCTCACCTGATCTTTCCCCCGTGCCACGTGTCCCCGATATCCTGGGTCGCGAGGGATTGCTTGAACCCGATGGGCCGACGGATGCCGAACCGGGCGACCTAACTCGCGAACCTTTGAGCTTTCCCGCCGGCCGGGATGTGCGCTTGCAGGCATTGGCGCGTGGCGACGAAGGTTTCGTACTCGCGATGGGTTACTCGACCCAGCGTGGTTATGGCGGCAGCCATCCCTTCGCCGGCGAAGTGCGCATGGGCGAGGTCTCCGTCGAAATCGAACCTCCGGAACTTGGTTTCGTGATCGATATCGGCGACCTGACCGTCACCGAGTGCCAGATGGTCAATCAGTTCAAAGGCTCGAAGACTCAGCCGCCGCAGTTTACCAGGGGCTACGGCCTTGTGTTTGGATTTTCCGAGCGTAAGGCGATGTCGATGGCGCTTGTCGACCGTGCCATGCGGGCCGAGGAACTGGGGGAGGATGTCACCGCTCCGGCACAAAACCCGGAGTTCGTTTTATATCATTCCGACAACATCGAGGCGACCGGGTTCGTTGAGCATCTGAAACTGCCGCACTACGTCGATTTCCAAAGCGAACTGCAAAATGTCCGCCGCCTTCGAGAAGCGGTTGAGCAGAGGGAAGCCGCCGAATGACCCCGGTCCTCGACGCCCGCACCGAACCAAGTGCCCTTTTGCATCTGTGTGTATCTGTGTGCATCTGTGGCTCCATTCTTACTTTGCTGGCCGATGCACGAAAGGCGGTTCTGTCTTTAAAAGGGAAGACTTGGGCCACAGATGGACACAGATACACACAGAAG
>JBEKGV010000065.1:0-10065 GCA_050012615.1 Acetobacteraceae bacterium
AGACTTCGAGGCCTATCTCATCGGCTGGTCCGGCCGCGCCGATCCCGACGGAAACATGTGGCAGATGCTGCACGGCAGCGGAACATTCAATTACGGTCACTATCAGAACCCCGATGTGGACAAGGCACTGGACGACGCGCGTACCGTCTCGGCGGTCGACCAGCGACGAGCGCTTTACGCGAAGGTCTGGGAACGAGAGCGTGACGATCTGCCGTTGATCTACCTCTGGGCGCCCGCCAACATCGTTGGCCTGAAAGCCTCGATCATCGGCTTCCGTCAGGTGCCCGATGGATTAATCCGGCTGCAGGGCATGGCGTTCCAGGGGGCGTCGAAGTAGCGGGAGGCTGCTCGGTCCGGTAATATCCAGCACAGTCTGGGGTTGCCGGGATGAAGTGCGCCATCATCGACATCAAACAAAGGTCCATCGCATGAGTTGGCTGACCGAAGTCATCCGTCCTAAAATCCGCGGCCTTTTCACGCGGCGGGATGTGCCGGATAATCTCTGGAGCCAGTGCACCGGCTGCCAGCGGATGATCTTCACCAAAGACTTCGTGACCAACATGCGAGTCTGTCCCGAGTGCGGCCATCACAACCGCGGCTCGGCGATCGAGCGCCTGGATTGGACCTTCGACAAAGACGGCTACAGTCGTATCGAACTGCCGAAAGCGGTCACCGATCCACTGAAATTCCGCGACACCAAACGTTACGCTGACCGCCTGAAAGAGGCTCGCGACGCCACCCATCTCGATGACGCGGTGGTCGTCGGCCACGGCGCGATAGATGGCCAACACGCTGTCATCGCCGCCATGGAATTCGCCTTCATCGCGGGCTCCATGGGGGCGGGACTTGGCGAGGCTATTGTCGCGGCGGCACGGCTCGCTGTGTTGCAGCAGGCGCCGCTGATCGTGTTCACCGCGTCCGGCGGAGCGCGGATGCAAGAGGGCGCGATCAGCCTGATGCAGATGCCGCGCACGGTCATCGCCACTCGGCTGGTCAAGGACGCAGGTCTGCCCTTCATCGTTGTTCTCACGGATCCCACCACCGGCGGCGTCTCTGCCTCCTTCGCGATGTTGGGCGACATCCAGATCGCCGAGCCGGGCGCGCTGATTGGTTTCGCCGGCGCACGGGTCATCGAACAAACCGTACGGGAAACGTTGCCTGAGGGCTTTCAACGCGCCGAATACCTTCTGCAGCACGGCATTATCGATATGGTGGTCAAGCGAACCGAAATGAAAGAGACCCTGGCACGCATCGTTTCCTTGCTGCGCGTCAAAGAACTTCCGGCCGCGGCGTGAGCGGGGGAGTCCATGGAAGCGTCGCGGGGCGGGTCGACGGAAGCGTCGCGGGGCGAATCGACGGAAGCGTCGCGGGGCGAATCGACGGTATCGTCGCGAGGCTGCACGGTCTGCATCCCAGGCTGATCGATCTCAGTCTGGATCGGTTGCTCGCGCTGCTGGCAAAGCTTGGCCATCCCGAACAGCGTCTGCCGCCCATCGTTCACGTGGGCGGCACAAACGGCAAAGGCAGCACCTGCGCTTTTCTGCGCGCGATGGGCGAGGCGGCCGGGATGCGCGTGCACGTCTACACCTCCCCGCATCTGGTTCGTTTCAACGAACGGATCCGCGTCGCCGGAGCAATTGTTTCCGACGCCGATCTGTTCGCCGCGATGGAAGAAATCGAGCACGTGAACGATGCAGCGCCGATCACGGTCTTCGAGGTCATCACCGCAGCCGCGTTCCACTTGTTCGCTGCCTCACCCGCCGAACTTTGCGTGCTCGAGGTCGGTCTGGGCGGCCGCGGCGACGCGACCAATGTCACTCCGAACCCGGCGGCATGTGCGATCACGTCGATCTCGCTCGACCACAGGGAGTTGCTCGGGCCAACGCTCGACGTCATCGCATACGAAAAGGCCGGCATCATGAAACCCGGCGTGCCACTCGCGACCGGCACGCAGCCGGACGAGGTGATCGCGGTACTGGACTCGGAGGCGGAACGGGTAGGCACCCCATTGCTCAGGCGAGGGCGGGACTGGTCGATCGCGGAAACCGCGACCGGCTTGCATTTCACCGATCGGGCAGGCGGGCTTGATCTGCCGTTCCCATCGCTCGCGGGTCCGTATCAGTTCGACAATGCCGGCATCGCGATAGCCGCACTGCGCAGCACCGGCCTTGGAATCCCTGACGAGGCGATCGCCCGAGGCATCGCGACCGCGGAATGGCCCGCACGGCTACAGCGCCTGAGCGGACAACTCGCGGCTCAATTGCCGGCGGACTGGGAGCTTTGGCTTGACGGAGGGCACAATCCCGGTGCCGGCGTGGCGCTGTCGGAGCACCTGGCAGCCTGGCGCGACCGACCGGTTCATCTCGTCGTCGGGATGAAGCAGGCGAAGGATTCGGCGGAATTTCTCCGGCCGCTGGTCCCGTTGGCCGAATCGCTCTGGGCTGTCGCGGAACCTGGACAGCACAGTGCCTTGCCGATTGAGGCGATCGTCGCGGCTTCCGGCGGGGTGGCGCGACCCGGTCCTTTGGTCACGGATGCGTTACGGCATTTGCCGCGCGGTAACGGTCCCGCGCGCGTACTGATCTGCGGCAGTCTCTATCTGGCGGGCGAGGTGTTGAAGCTCGACGACAGCGGCGCGATCGATTGACGCAACGCCAGCCGGAACAAGCCGGCGTGACGTTCAGGGATGCTTGTGGATCGGATCGACCCAGAAAACGGCTTCCGGTTTCTCGACCGGTTCGATGTCCAGGTTGACCACCACCGCCTCGTTGTCGCTACGCACCAGCACGCATTCCAGCGTTTCATCCGTGCTGGCGTTGATTTCCTGATGCGGGACGTAAGGCGGAACGAAAATGAAGTCGCCCGCTTCTGCTTCGGCGACGAATTCCAGATTCTCACCCCAGCGCATCCGCGCCTTGCCGCGCACGACATAGATCACGCTTTCGAGCGCGCCATGGTGATGCGCGCCGGTCTTCGCATTGGCGTGGATGTTGACGGTGCCAGCCCAAATTTTTTGCGCTCCGACCCGCGCCTGGTTGATCGCCGCCGCACGGTTCATCCCAGGTGTCTGCGCCGTGTTGGTGTCAAGCTGATCGCTCTTGATCACCCGCACCCCGTTGAGCTTCCAATCGACCGTGCCCGGTGACGGCGGCCCTTCATGTTGATGATCGTGACTGTGGCTCATGGTATCCGCTCCGCGCAACGACAGGCCCGTGTTGTCGCGCGTTCCGTGAACCGGGAAAAGCCTCGCCGGAGCGATAAGGAAAAGCTTCCCTGTTCACAGGAAAGACAAGAATGAACCCACTGCTGAGACCGTTGCCGGCAAAAAATTGTATCCTTACGATAACGGGCGTTGGCGGGAACAATTGCTATAAAGGTCGCCATGAACCCGTTCGTCGTTCACCCCGTGACCTCCAATGTCGAAGTCCGTATCACCCGCGAGATGCCGTCCCTGCCAGCCGCACTGGAGGCTCGGATCGACTCGATCTGGGCTCGAGCGGTCGCACGGATAGAGTCCGCGGATGGCGGGCAGCTGTTCAACGGCTTGATCTTCTCGATTGACACGATCGCCCCCGACCGCATCACCGGACACCTGACCGAGTATCGCCGCCTGGTCGCGCAGTGCGAGGACACCTCGCTGTTTCCCGACCTTGGCATTCGCTCTCTGGCCGCTTGCGGAGTGTTGAGTTGCGCCGACGGCATCGTGATTGGCCGACGTCCAGCCGGTGCGATCTATCAGCCAGGCATGTGGCAGTTATGCCCAGCGGGGAGCGTTGATGAAGGCGCGCGGCGCGCGGACGGGACGATGGATCACCGCGCGCAACTACTGACCGAAATCCGTGAAGAACTCGGCCTGGACGCTGAGGCGTTGGGAGAAATTATCCCATTATGCGTGGTGGAGCACCCAGGCAGCCACGTTTCCGACTTAGGAATGGCGGTCAGCACGGAACTCGATGCGAGTGCCGTACTTGAGGCTCATCGCACCCGAGGCAACCGCGAATACGACCCTCTCCGTATCATTCCCATCCCAGAACTTCCCATCTTCCTCAACTGGGCTGGAGCATCGCTTGTGCCGCCCGCACCGCTTTTTCTCAGGCGTGCCGGATTGCTGTAGCTGTAAAAGCGTCAATCGGAGTCCGGAAAACCGACCGCGATCGAGGCGAACACCAGGCCGACAGCCCAGACAAGATAGATGGCGATAAGAAAGTCGCGGTGTCCCCGGTAGCGGCGAGCGAGTTCCCGTGCCCCGAACCAGGCGAGTACTGGACATGCCAGGGCCTGGAGGGTCCCGAACGTATCCCACGCGTAGATCCCCATCGCGAACCCCATCACGATGGCGACAAACACCGGCGGGATGCAAAAGACGAGGAAGACATCATGCCGCATCCGCCCGGCGGCCATCAGCACCAGCCAGAACAGCGTTACGGTGACAAAATAGACCGGAGCTTCCAGGAAAGGCGGCAGCCGTCAGCTCCCCACCTTCAACGGAGAGACGAGGCCACGCAAACACGCCAGCACGGATAGCGGCGTGATCTTGCCGGTTCTTGGGTTGTCGTCGCTCGGTACGTTCTCGATCCGCATGGTGAAGCGCGCCGCCTCGGCCTCGACGCGGATGATGTGGACGTTGCGGGTCAGACCGGGATCAGCCCAGATTTCGACCCGCGTGCGCACCGGCCCGATACCGGCCAAAGCGAGGGCGGCCGCGACGTTGACGTTGGCCGGGAAACCGGCGGCGGCGTCACGCGCGTTGCCGGCGAAAACCCGGACCGGCATCGTGACATCCATCATATCGATGCCGTGCTTTTCCAGATACGGCGCACCGATCAAACCAGTCGGCGGCTTACGGGTTTCAATCGTGACGCTATCGATCCGGCCCTCGGCCACCGCGCGTACCGCGTCCAGGCCGAGCAACGCCCCGGTGGGCACTATGATACGCGCGCCGGTCTGCCTCGCCCGCTTCACCAAATGCATCCTCGGGAGCAGCGCACCAACCGAGGCCGGAATAAAAATGCGTCCCGCCTCGATCGCCGGCACGGCCACGCGTTCGAACAGCGCGGCGGGTGTCGCCTCGACAACGATGTCCGCGTTGGCGAGTTCCGCGAAATCGACCAGCGCCGGCGAGTCTTTGAAACCCGCGAGACGGGCACGCGCCTTGACCTGATCGCGGGTCGCGACGGCGATCAGCTTCAACCCCTCCATGCCTTTGTCGAGGGCCCGGGCCAGCGGCCACCCGATGGCGCCAAGCCCGGCCAAGGCGACCGTTTTGGTCATTCTGCCTCCGTTACCTCCACGATTCGGGCACGATCCGCCTGGCGCTAACCCGTTCCAAGGTCGCATACCCGCGATCGGGCTATTTCCAGATCGGACGGGGTATTGACGTTAAGGAACGAATCACATGCGGAAGGCGGAAAATCAACCTGACGCATGCCGATCATGGCTGCGAAACGAGCCACGTGACGGGGGCCAGGACGCGAAAGATGCTCGCGCAACGCGATGCGCGCGCTCACCGGCCAGAGAGCGACGAGATGATGGAAGCGGCCACCGCTCGCGGCACAAGCCGGCGGCGGCGCCAGTGAAGCGGCGAGCCCATGCGGGAGGAATGGCGTATCGCCCGGCACACTCAACAACGCCGACGCGCCGGTGGCGTATGCCCAATCGAGGCCGGCGAGAATTCCGGCCAGGGGCCCCTGCCCAGAGAACGGACCATCGTCGAAAACCGGTAGCCCGTAGCTGGCGAAGCGCGACTTGTCGCCGTTGGCGCTGATCGCGATATGCTCGAGGTCCAGTATGGAGATGATGCGCGCCAGGATTGTCGACTGGCCCAATCTCAACAACGGCTTGTCGATACCGCCCAATCGCCGCGCCGCACCGCCCGCCAGGATCAGCCCAGAGATCAGAGTTGACCCGATCAGAGTTGATCCCGCTGGCTCGCGAGCCGGTCCGCCGTACCGGGCAGTCCCACCTGCGGCTCCCTTAGCAGCGCGAGCCATCCATCGACCGAGTTGTCGCCCTTCGTCAGGCTCGCGCGATAGGAACGGCTGCCGTCGAGCACCGCGGTTTCGTGCCGCTCCATCAGTTCCAGGCACCAGGCGTCGGGCGAGAGCACCGCGGTGTCGTGCCAAAGTTTCGACATGACCTCGGTCAGGCAGAAGGACGTGTCGGTCACGATGACGGCCGCACGAGCGGATAACGCTGTGGCGAGCACGTGCGCGCCCTTACGCTCGGCCGGTGTGGTGCAGTGGGCCAGGACTTCCTCCTGAGCATCGCGGCTGGCGATCACGCTGGCGACGGGGAACGCGCGATCCATGGCCAGGCGACGATGGCGGAGCCGATCGATTGGGATATCGGGGCGGACGCGCTGCAATTCGCGCGCCCAATCGGCGTGGATTTGATCGGACCAAACGGGATCGAAGGCACCGGCATCGGCGAGATGAAGCAAAAACAGCGTCAAATTGCCGCGCGCGAGCACCGGGGCGTCGAGAACCGCGAGTTCGACAGCAGGAACGGCGGGACGTGTCGGTTGTTCCACGGGCAAAGCCTCTCGGCCGAGAGTGGGAATGTTGCGTACCCCGGAGGAGTCGGCCTGGCAATGCCCCCGGCATCGTCGGAGCTGCCTGGCCGCCGCCACAACACACCCGTCATCCCACGGCTTGTCCGGGGGACCTGTCGCGGCACCGTGCTGATACAGGTGGCCCGGACGAGCCGTGCCATGACGTTTAAGGGACCGGGCCATGATCCGCGGCTTCCGGCTGCGCCGCGGCACCTACAGTCCAGCCCTGTCCGGCTTCCGCTGACCACCAGGTCACGATCAGGTGCGGGGCATGGCCCGAAATCGCGATCGCCTGCCCAGCGTCGCATTCGATGAAATGCGTGCATCCCCACCTTGTCGCGGTCTCCGCCTTAAGTCGCGCAGCGGCCTTTTTGTCCGTGGCGACAGGTGCCTGACAAAATTCCAGTGGCAAATGCCGGTACGGCGTCGGAGCCAACAACGCCGAAATTCGCTCGCGTTCCGTTTCGGATAACAAGCTGATCAGCACGGCCCGGTCGACCGGGAACGCCGGGACACGATCGCCCACGTCGGGAGAATTCGCGATCGTCGTCAGTAATGTTTCATCCAAGCCCAAACCGACGAATGGCGCTTCCGCACGAGGATCGACGTTGGTGCCTGAAGCTTTCGCGGCGCGGCCAGTCGGAGTCGCCTCGCCCCGTTCCCACGGCAGCCTGAAAAGCTCGCGCATCGGATAGGACAAATCGGGCTTGTGCCGGATCGTATCGGGATCGTGCACGACCACCAATGTCATGCATTCCCGCCCCTCGCCGCACAGCGCCAAACGAGCGCGATGCAGCGTGTTTCCACTTGAGCAACAATCATCGACCAGGAGAATTCGGCGTCCGGAGGCGGGCGGACCAACCCATGTCACGGCACCGCTGGCCTTATCGTGCGCGACAAACGACAGGGGCAACGCCAGTCTCCCCGCCGTCATCGCAGCCGGGACCACGCCGCCCCTGGTGATTCCCACGACTTCATCAGGCTGCCATGCCACGGCGGCAGGCAGCAGCGTGGCGATCATGCGCTCGACCTGATCATAGCCGATGAATACGGGCATCCGGCTCGTATCGAGCCCTTTCCAGGCCGGGGAACCGGTCGTGCCGCCTGAACTCATTGCTTCATTTCAATGCCAACACGATGGTCCACGAAGTCGGTCACATAGGCTCGGTCAACGTCGATGCCATCCGGATAAACGCCGACCGCGACCATGCTGCGATAAAACTCCTTCCACCGCGCCTCTGTCATGGCGCCGATGCCCAATGTAAGGGCGTCGCCGGAATCGACGATGCCGTGCTCCTTCATCATTTTTCTGCCATAGGCGAGCAATGCGTCGGTCATTTCCGGATTGGCCGCTTTGATAAGCCGGTTCGCCGGCTCCGGGTCATCGTAAAGGAACGAGTACCAGCCTTCAATCGACGCATCGACGAACCGATGGACGAGATCGGGCTTCTCCTCAACGATTTTCCGGCTCGCCGTGATGATGTTGCTGTAGCCTTTATAACCGCTATCGGCGAGGAGGAGCACGACCGGGTCGAAGCCGCCTTTCTGCCTGATCACGAATGGTTCCGAACCGAGATAACCTTGCTGGATGAGCGTCTCATCCGCCAGGAACGGCGCCATGTTAAATGTATAAAGGCGTGTTTGCGCATCGGTGTAACCATATTTCGCGGCGAGAAACCGCCACCAACCCTGCCTCGCATCGGGAGCGATTTCGATCGGCTTGCCCTTCAGCGCGGCGAAACTGTCGTTGCCCTGGCCGGGATGCGCGATCAGGACGGCTGGATCCTTTTGGAAGATCGCGGCGATCGCGACGAACGGTAACTGATTTTGCACGAACTCGATCGCGCGCCCGCCACCGAGATTGAAATCCAGCCGGCCCGCCATGAGAAGCTGCATTTGATTGACCTGAGGACCCCCCTCCCTAATGGTGACGGTCAGTCCGTGCTTCGCATAAATGCCGTTGGCGACGGCCTGATAATAGCCGCCATACTCTGCCTCGGCCCGCCAATCGATCCCGAAGGTGATCTGATCGGCGGCGTGCGACGCCGGTGGCGCGAGGGTCAGAAGCAGCAGCGCGACCACAACGAGATGTTTTCCTGTTCCGGCCGCTAACTTCGTTATCTGACCGACCCATCTTCGCATGCTGATGTCCCCTCGGCGCCCGCCGACGACGGCTATTTCACACCGACGGATCCATCGCGACATCCCGCGCCCGGCCCGTCAGACTTTCTCCGGCGTCGAGGAAGATCGTGCTGCCGGTCATCGCCGGCGACGCCAGGATATAGGCCACGCAGGTCGCGATTTCGCCCGGCGTCGTGCTGCGGCCAAGCAGCGGTGCGCGCCATGCTTTCTCGAACGACGCCTGGTTCTGTTTGCCACTGATCAGTGCGATGCCCGGGGCGATGCCGCAGACCCGGATGCGGCCGGCCAGCGCCATCGCCAGCATGGTGGTCAGACCGGCCAGGCCGACCTTGGCGATCGTATAGGACAGGAAATCGGGGTTCAGATTGGCGATTTTCTGATCGAGGATGTTGATGATGCAGCCATCCGACCGTCCATCGTATTGTCTGACGAAATCGCGGCACAGAAACACCGGAGCGATCAGATTGGACGCGAGGTGATCGTGCAGCGACTCCCACGTCACCGACGCGATGTCATCGTACTGGAATGTCGAGGCGTTGTTGATCAGGCAGTCGATCGTCCCATGCAGCGCCACGCACTTGTCGATCAGGGTCTCCACATCGGACCGGTTCCCCAGATCGCCCTGCACCAGATCGCACCTCCCCCCCGCCGCGCGAATCTCCTGGGCCAGTTGTTGAGCCTCCTGTTCCGAACGGTGGTAATGCACGATGACGTTCCAGCCGTCCGCCGCCAGTTGGCGGGCGATCGCCGCGCCGACACGCTTCGCCGCGCCGGTGATCAGCGCGGCGCGCGGCCGCCTCGGTTCAGTCAACTGACCCCATCCCGAACCTGGTAGACTTCGACGCCCGCGCCGGCGGCCTCATTGAAAATGTCCGGCTTCATGATCGAAACGCGGCATGCGCTGACCCTGGGATTACGGAAACACAGTTCGACGAGTTCGTGCAGCAGCGTTTCCAGCAGCGGCGTGTGTGGCCGCGTCGGCCAGGTTTTCAATGCCTCGCGCACCGGGTCGTAGTCGAGGATGGTATCCGCGGCCTCCGCCGAAAGCGGCCGCACCAGCGGTGCGAACATCTCAACGTTGACGATGAGCCGGGTTGGGCGTTCCGGATGCCGCTCCCAGGGATGCAATCCGACGTGAGCCTCCGTCTCGATATCGCGCAGCACGACCCGAAGGTAACTGGCTGACGGAAGCGATGTGGGTTCCATCCCTGTGAAATCCGCTCGATGAGGCCGGTTATTTGACCAAATGACCCTGACCACGCAAGGCCCGCGCGCATCGGTCGCGAGGGACAGCCGAATGACTGGATGATCGATGCCGAACGGCCGCTCGATTGCATCCACCTGCCCCCGCCCCTACCTTGGCTGTAACGGAC
>JBEKGV010000066.1:0-14373 GCA_050012615.1 Acetobacteraceae bacterium
GGGTGCGAGCCTGGTGGCGATCAGTCCCGAAAAGCCGGATGACACCGTGACCACCGCCGAGAAGAATGGGCTTGGTTTTCCGGTGCTTAGTGATGCCGGCCACGCCGTGGGCAAGGCATTCGGCGTTGTCTACGCCTTCACCGATGAGGTTCGAGGTGTTTATGACGGGTTCAAGTTGGATATCCCGTCGAAGAACGGCACTCCGGATGATTGGTCGCTGCCGCTTTCCGCCACCTATGTCATCGGCGGCGACGGGATAATTCGGTTCGCCGATACGCGCGTCGACTATCGCGAACGCACTGATCCGCTGGAGGTCCTTTTGGTGCTTGAGCGGCGTGTCGCCGCCGAGTGAGGACGGGATGAGCGGCGTTTTTAAATCACGATGCCTTTGACGGACGGAGAAACACAAATGGCACGTCTCGAAGACATACCGGAACCAACGCGCACGGCCGCCAGGGATATTCCCTGTCCGGCGTTCGATACGACGCCGTTCGTGGCCGGACCCAGCTTGTCCGAACGCCGCGTGGCACTCGTCAGCAGTGCGGCCTTGATCCATCGCGGTGACAAGCCATTCGACTTCGGTTCGGGGGATTACCGCGCCGTACCGGGTGCCTGGGATAACGCCGATATTCTCATGAGCCACGTCTCGATCAACCATGATCGCAATGGCTACCGCCGGGACCTGAACGTCATCTATCCGATCGACCGCTTGCGCGAGTTGGCGGAAGAAGGCGTGATCGGCAGCGTCGCGGACACGCATTTCAGTGTCATGGGATCGACCGATCCGGCGGCCATGGTGGCCTCGGCCGACGGCATCGCCCTCGCGCTGCATGCCGATCGTGTCAACGCCGTTGTTCTGTGCCCCGTTTGACCGCTGTGCACCCGCGCCGTGAGCGCGATGGCACATATGCTGGAAGAACGCGGCCTGGCCACGACGGTTTTGGCGCTGGTGTTGCCTCAGGTTGAGAAAACGCGGCCGCCCAGAGCGGTAATGACGCCGTTCATGTTGGGAAGACCGTTTGGGGAGCCCAATGACCCGGCGTTCCAACGCCGAGTGCTGATGCAGGCTCTTGGCCTGTTGGAGCGAACCGATGGTCCGGTGATCCTGGAGCATTTCCCGGATGACAATCCCAGTTGGTTCGACCGTCCGGACTGGACTCCCGCGGTGACGTTGCCAGTGCCAGGCCAACCCGTGACGTCACTGGAATGGGAAGCGGCGCTGCGGACCGAACTGGCGCTGGTGTTTCCGGTATGGGAACGGTTCAAGGCACGGTTCGGCCGCACGACCGTGGGCCTGTCTGGCCAGCCACCGGAGGTGTGGCCCGCTTTCGCCACCGCGTTCCTGGATGGGGGCCTGCCGACGGTGCCAGCACACGCCACGCCGGCACTGGCGCTGCGCTTCCTGGCGGACGATCTGAAGGCGCTCTATTGCGAGACTGTACAGGCGGACGGAGGGCCACCGTCAGCCCGTCAAATTGATCAGTGGTTCTGGCGTCGAACCGTCGCGGGTCAATTGCTGATCGCGTTGCGCACGGTATCGTTGGAGAGTGAGAATAACGCACTAAAGACGGTGGGCGGTCGGTTCTTCGTTCCGACGCCTTACCTCCCAACCTGACAATTCCGTGCGTTAGGGGAATGTTGCCGATTCAGATTGAAACGGCTCAACGGAGCTACGCCATGATGGTCATTTCATTCGTTCGTGGGATTCCCGCCGCCTTCGTGCGGGTTCTCAGTTCCCTCGTCGGAACGGACGTGCAGGTAAAGTTCCATGAGGCAAAGACGGCAGGTTTGAGTCCTGAGCAGAAGATGAAAGCGGACGAAGGCTTCTTCAACCGAATGCCTGATCGGGCAAGGATCAGGCAGCTACTTTAGTCCAGAGATCAGGGGACAATCTTGACGAGGATCGAGCTTTGCACGCCATGTGACGCTGACGGAGGACTGGCGGCAATTCTGTGGCCTGTCGACGCGGGCGCGGGAAGTGGCAGCAGAGGCGGAAACTGGCGTGGGCCGACGGCGAGGCCTGCCGTCCGGCTTGCTGCGCCTCGGTACACCGGTAGCGTTTGGACGCCTGCATGTCGCGAAGCTGTGCTCGGTGGAGCCGGGATCGCAGCAGTCTCATCTCGCCGTTGCATACCGACGCAGCAATGCTCAGCTACCTGGACAGAGGAATGCGGCGAAGCTGCCGCTATCTTGCGGATTCACAGCAGAAATTGAGAGAACAATGGTAGCCGCCGAAAAGGTTCGTACCGGCACGAGGTTGGTCTTGACTGCATTGCTTCTGTTCGTTCTGAGGCCGGAACTTGCCTATCCACAAGCTGACGCCATCAAAGCCAGGAAGGACAATTTTCACGTCCTGTCCGAGCAAATGAAGGCCATTGTGCAGGGTCTTGGAGACGGCCTTCCGGTTAGCGCGATGCAGGATCACGTGGCGGTTGCAGATCAGGCGCTTCAGCGGGTGCCTCGCATGTTCCCGCCAGGCTCGGACAAAGGTGACACGAAAGCGCTGCCGACGATCTGGGCTGAACCGGACCATTTCAAAGCAACCTATGGCGCCGCCCTGGTTCGCATGAAAGCCCTTGTCGCGGCCGCCGCGCAGAGCGATCGAAGCGAGTTCGGCGCTGCGGTTGGCCAAATGGCTGCCGCCTGCGGCGACTGCCATGCAGCGTTCCGCGCGAAGTGAAACGTTGCCGGGGCGCACTCGCGGACGGGTAAGCTCGAGCCAACCCAGAACGGCAGCAGAAACAACCCGGAAATACCGAAACGCATCAGGATCAGGTGGCCCGGACTCAGGCACGCAACAACCCCGGTCCGCGCCGTCGCGAAGGAGAGAAAAGCCCCGAGCGCGAGGACGCAGCCGCGGACGTAGCCCCAGGCATCCGACTGCGTGTTGGGCAGGAACCGGCGGAGACCAACCGCGGCGTCGCGGTCACGCATCGCGGCCGCTAACTGGCCGTCGAGACTTTATCCTGGGTCTTCGTCTCAAAATCGCTGGCGTCGTGACGTTCGTGCAACTGCTCCGACAGCCCGCCACGGACGCGATTGACCATGCGGCCACGCCGGACAGCGGGGCGCTCAAGGATGGCATCGGCCCAACGTTGGACGTGCTTGTAGTCTTGCACTTGCAGGAATTCGGCGGCGTCGTAGCTCCAGCCCTTAACGAGACCGCCATACCATGGGAACACCGCGATATCAGCGATCGTATAGTCCGGACCGCCGAGATACGTGTTGTCCGCGAGGCGCTTGTCCAGGACGTCAAGCTGGCGCTTCACTTCCATCGCGAAACGATCAATCGCATATTCGATTTTGATTGGCGCGTACTGATAAAAGTGACCGAAGCCACCACCGAGATACGGTGCGCTGCCCATCTGCCAGAACAGCCATGACAGGCACTCGGCGCGTGCCGCCGGGGTGTCGGGAAAGAACGCGCCAAATTTCTCCGCGAGATACATCAGGATCGCGCCGGACTCGAACACGCGAATTGGTTCCGGGCCGCTGCGATCCAGCAACGCCGGGATTTTGGAATTGGGATTGACCTCGACGAAGCCGCTGCCGAACTGATCGCCGTCGCCGATTTTAATCAGCCACGCATCATATTCGGCGCCGGCATGACCAAGGGCCAGCAGCTCTTCGAGCATCACCGTCACCTTCACGCCGTTTGGTGTGCCAAGAGAGTAGAGCTGCAAAGGATGGCGGCCAACCGGCAGCTCCTTGTCATGGGTCGCGCCGGAGATCGGACGGTTGATGCTTGCCCAGGCACCGCCGTTTTCCTGACTCCAGGTCCAGATCCTGGGCGGGGTGTATTCAGCCGGATTTGTCATGTTCCAAACTCCAGAGCTCCGGAAACGTCGCGGCCCGCAGGTTCAGATTTCCGTAGGTCAGGCCGTGCGGGCATAGTTCGAGGGGAACAGCGCCCGCAGAGCTTGCTCGTCCCGCTCCGTCTTGAACGCATGATCGGTCCCGACCGCCCGGGCGCGCGCGACGGCTGGACGCGCGTCGATCGACGCGAACCAGCGCTTGATGTTCGGGTAAGCGCCGAGCGGATCAGCCGCGCCGTGCATCACGCGGGAAGCGCGATCGATCCAGCCCCAGAGCGACATGTCGGCGATGGTGTAACTGTCACCCACGACGAAATCCCGGCCGGCGAGATGATCTTCGACCACCTGGTAATGACGCTCCGCCTCACGCCGGTAGCGGTTGACGGCGTAGTCCAGGCCGGCGGGAGCGGCCAACTGGAAATGCACCGCCTGGCCTGAGAACGGGCCGAGGCCGGACGCAATGAAAAACAGCCAGGACAGGAGTTCCGGCCGGTCGTCAGGCGAACCGCCGAACTTGCCGGTCTTGTCGGCGAGGTAAAGCAGGATCGCGCTTGAATCGAACACCCGCGCCTCTTTGCCGTCAGGACCGTCGGTGTCGACGATCGCCGGTACCTTGCCGTTGGGATTGATTTTTCTGAACGCCGGCGAATGCTGCTCGCCCTTGCTCGTGTCAACGGGGACCACTTCGTAGGGCAACCCCGTCTCTTCTAGAAAGAGTGATATTTTCAGCGGGTTCGGGGTCGGGTGATAGTAAAAGCGGATCATCTCACCGTCGTCAGCAAAAGTCGCGCGGTATCCGCCGGATCGACATCAGGTGACATGTCGCCGTCACGCTGACCAGCGACGACGCATCGCCGGAAGAATGCTTCGAGTTCGCCCATGCGTTCCGCGACAACCCCGGCGATCTCAGGGTCGTGCGGGGCGACCTCCAGCGCGGCGTTGGCCAGAAGACAACCGAGGCGGCTTTCGAGGGAACGTTCGACGACTTCCATCAGGAATGTCTCGATCGCCTGACGTGGGGGAAGCGTTTTTTCGACCCGGGCGATGCGTGCGCGCATGTTGGCGTCCAGATATCGGTCGAGGCACTGAGTGAAGAGCGTCCGCTTGTCGCCGAAAGCGTTGTAGACGCTCGCCTGGCCGAGCCCCATCGCGTCGCCTAGGTCGCGCACGGAGGTGCCGGCGTATCCGTCCGCCCAAAAACGCTGCATCGCCGCTTCCAGGGCGACGTCTTCGTCGAACTCACGCGGCCGGGGCACTCTTGATCCATCCTCTTTGAGTTGTATTGGAGCAATTGCTATATAACAGGTCGCTTATTGTCAAGCCCGAGGTCGCTTATCCGAATGACCGCCATTGAGATCCGACACCAGGACCTCGAACGACCGGCATGGGCGCAAAGCCGCCGGTCACGGGCCGACGATCTATGTCGGCTTACCACCCAAAGCGGTCCAACGGCGGCGTCCGATCCTCCTCTCCCAAACGGGGTGGACGTGGCTTTAGGAAACGAAGAAAAACGCTCCGGCAAACCGTCAAAACCCCTGTGCGGAGGTACCAGGCTGCACCGGCGGATCGCATCGAGGTCGGCGACCGCCGCGCGAGCATAGATCAGTTTTCGCGGCACGCCGCCGGATCAACTGCCTGGAAAGGGCGGCGGCACCTCGTGGCCGGTACCGATGCTGTCGATCCAGGCATCCACTTTCGCGTCATCGACCGTTCGCCCGGCGGCGATGTCGGCGTCGCCCTCGGCGATCATCGCCGCCTCCCGCGCGATCTGCCGCTTTCGGTCAACCTCGGAGCGCGTGGTGTCGGTTCTGAAGTTCGTGCCCCTGGCCCAGCATATGATCCCGCCGGCGGGGGCGTACCGATCGAAATTTAACGCCTATGCGATAAGCGGCGACAGCGTTTGCCCACTGCGGGTGGAGGCGCTTCCAGCGTTCACGCGATACGGCCTATACCCACCGCAGAATCCCCCAACCCGGAGTCTCCTTGGCCAAAATCACGACCCGCTTCGTCTGCCAGTCCTGCGGCGCCGTCACGCCGAAATGGGCTGGGCGCTGCGAAACCTGCGAGGAATGGAACACCGTCGAACCCGAGACGGTCGCCCCTCGGCCGGGTGCCACAGCCAAAGCGTCCGCCATCCAGAACGTGAGCTTCGTTGGTCTGCGCGGGGAAGTCGCTCCCCCGCCCCGAGCCGCGACCGGGCTCGACGAATTGGACCGGGTGCTTGGAGGCGGGCTCGTCCCCGCCTCGGCGGTACTGGTGGGAGGCGACCCTGGGATCGGCAAATCGACTTTGCTTTTGCAGGCGGCCGCACGCCTGGCGAAGAGCGGCAGGCGCGTGCTGTACATCACCGGCGAGGAGGCGATCGAGCAAGTCCGCCTGCGCGCCCGCCGGCTGGGAGTCGCCGACTGCCCGATCGAACTGGCGGCCTCGATCAACGTCCGCGACATCACCGCCAGCCTTGAACGCGCCAGGGACGCCGTTCTGGTGGTCATCGACTCGATCCAGACGATGTGGCTCGACTCGATCGACAGCGCGCCTGGCACCGTCTCCCAGGTGCGGGCCTGCTCGTTCGAACTGATCCGCGCCGCCAAGGCCAACAATTTCGCTCTTGTCCTGGTCGGTCACGTCACCAAGGAGGGCGGCATCGCCGGCCCCCGCGTGCTGGAGCACATGGTCGACGCGGTGCTGTATTTCGAAGGCGACCGCGGCCACCAGTTCCGCATCCTGCGCGCCGTGAAGAACCGCTACGGCGCCACCGACGAAATCGGCGTGTTCGAGATGACCGATGTCGGTCTCGCCGAGGTCGCCAATCCGTCGGCTCTGTTCCTCGCCGAACGCCGCGGCCACATCGCCGGCAGCGCGGTATTCGCCGGGCTCGAGGGCACGCGGCCGGTGTTGCTGGAGATCCAGGCGCTGCTCGCACCCAATCCGGGTGGCTCGCCAAGGCGGTCGGTGATCGGGTGGGACAGCGGGCGGCTGTCGATGCTGCTCGCGGTGCTGGAAACCCGAGCCGGGGTACGCCTGAACATGACCGATGTCTGGCTCAACGTCGCTGGTGGTCTGCGGGTGAATGAACCGGCGGCCGATCTGGCCGTCGCCGCGGCCATCGCCTCAGCGGCGTTCGACAAGCCGACCGCACCCGGCACGGTGTATTTCGGCGAGATCGGGCTGTCGGGCGAGGTTCGCCAGGTGGCCCAGGGCGAAGCCCGGTTGAAGGAGGCGGCGAAGCTCGGGTTCAACCAGGCGTGCCTGCCAAGACGGATCGCGCACGGCAACCGCCGGCTGTCGGCGCCCGAGGGGCTGGAATTGGAGGAGATCGGTCACATCGCCGACCTGGTCGCGCGCTTCCAGCCGGCAACCGCGGCGGCGGAATGACAACGATGCGCCACTACTTTGACCCTGGGTCGACAGAGAATGCCGGTCGCGGTTTAACGCCGCCAGCGTCACGTTGCTTTTTGTAATCGTGACTTTGCAACCCGTGGAGAATCCCTCAAAAGGCGGACCCGCATTGGGGATCGCGATAAGATGACGTCAGTCGATCTGGTGCTGTTGGCGGTGATGATTTTGTCCGGACTGATCGCCTTCGTGCGAGGCCTCGTCCGGGAAGTCCTGAGCATCGTTGCCTGGCTCGGCGCGGCGGCGGTTTCTTTCACTTTTTTGCCCACGATACGCCCGTGGATCAGCCCCTATATGCCGTCACCCGAGTGGACCGATCCCGCAGGCTACATCATCCTTTTCCTGATCGCGCTGATCGTCTTTTCACTCATCGCGAAGACGATCGGCGGCGCGGTGCGGTCTTCGCCCATCAGCGGCATCGACCGGACCCTGGGCCTGGTGTTTGGCCTCGCGCGTGGGGCCGTGCTCGCGATCATCGTTTATATCGTGGCATGTATGGCGATTCCGCCGGAGCGTTGGCCTCCGTCGGTCCTTGAGTCGCGCTCGCTGCCGTATATCTATACGGGTGCGGCATGGATCGCGCGGCGGATCCCGCCGGAGTACCAACCAGCCGTTCCACCGCCGCCCTCGCGACAAGCGGCGTTGAACGGGATATTGACCACGTCTCCGACGGGAAGAGCGATCGACCCGCCGCTCCGCAGGTGACAGGAAATCCTCCGCATGGCTGACGAAATCCGGACCCGCGTCGAACAAGCCGACGACGATTCCTTTCACGAAGAGTGCGGCGTATTCGGGGTCTGGAACGTGCCCGACTCGGCCGCCGTAACCGCTCTGGGCTTGCACGCGCTGCAGCATCGAGGCCAGGAATCGGCCGGCATGGTCACCTTCGACGGTGAGAAATTTCATTCCCATCGCGGCCTGGGCTCGGTGGGCGAGAATTTCAGCGACCAGAAGGTCATCGACCGGCTGCCGGGCCGCATCGCGATCGGGCACAATCGCTATGCCACCACCGGCGAGACGATTCTCCGGAACGTGCAGCCGCTGTACGCCGATTTCGAGTTCGGCGGCTTCGCGGTGGCGCATAACGGCAACCTCACCAACGCGCATGTGCTGCGCCGCACGCTGGTTCGCCGAGGCTGCCTGTTCCAGTCGACCACCGATTCGGAAGTGTTCATCCAGTTGATCGCGATCAGCCTGTATTCCACCGTGGTCGACCGGCTGATCGACGCGTTGAAGCAGGTGGTCGGCGCGTATTCCCTGGTCGCGCTGTCGAACGAGGCGATGATGGGCGTGCGCGATCCTCTGGGCGTGCGTCCGCTGATCCTGGGGCGCATCGGCAACGAAGGCACCGGCGGATGGGTGCTCGCCAGCGAGACCTGCGCGCTGGACATCGTCAACGCCGACTTCATCCGCGACGTCGAGCCGGGCGAAATCGTCGTCATCAACGATCAGGGCGTGCACAGCATCCGCCCGTTCACGCGCCAGCCCGAACGGTTCTGCGTGTTCGAGTATATTTACTTCGCGCGCGCCAGTTCGCTGATGGAGGGCACGTCGGTCTACGAAGCGCGCAAGCGGATCGGCCGCGAGTTGGCCATCGAATCGGCGATCGACGCCGATATCGTCGTGCCGGTGCCTGATTCCGGTGTGCCGGCCGCCATGGGCTTCTCGGTCGAAAGCGGTATCCCGATGGAGCTGGGAATCATCCGCAATCAATATGTCGGCCGCACCTTCATCGAACCGAGCGAGCACATTCGGCATTTGGGTGTGAAGCTGAAACATTCCGCGAATCGTCCGATATTGAAGGACAGGCGGGTCATTCTGGTCGACGACTCGATCGTCCGCGGCACCACCAGCAAAAAGATCGTGGAGATGGTACGTGCCGCCGGTGCGCGCGAGGTGCACATGCGGATTTCCTCGCCGCCGACGACGCATTCCTGTTTCTACGGGATCGATACGCCAGAACGGTCGCAACTGCTGGCGGCGAGCCACGATGTGGACCAGATGGCGCGGCTGATCGGTGCCGACAGCCTGGCGTTCGTGTCCATTGACGGCCTTTACCGGGCACTCGGCAAGGAGGCGCGCGACCCCGGCAAGCCGTTTTACTGCGACGCGTGCTTCACCGGCGATTATCCGATCGCCCTGCCGGATCAGGCGGACAACGCCGACCGGCAATTGAGTCTGCTCGCCGAAATCCGCTGATGCCCGGGCAGCCGGTTGGCGCGTTGCCAGGCCGGGTGGCGCTGATCACCGGCGCCAGCCGAGGCCTTGGCGCGGCCGTCGCCGTCGAACTGGGCCGGCTCGGGGCACATGTGGTGATCACCGCTCGGACCCGGGGCGGGCTGGAGGATACCGACGATGCGGTACGCGCCGTCGGGGGCACCGCCACGCTGCTGCCGCTGGACCTGCGCGAGCCCGAGAAGGTCGAGGCCATCGCCCCCAGTATCTTCGCGCGATTTGGCCGCCTGGACATTTTGGTGCATGCGGCCGGGGTACTGGGCAAGCTGACGCCGGTGAGCCACGCGCTGGCCGCGGATCGGACGGAGGTGCTGGCGGTCAATGTGCTCGCGGGATGGCGGCTGATCCAGAGCTGCGAGGCGCCGCTGCGGCATTCCGACGCAGGCCGGGCGGTGTTTGTGACGGATGTCCGAGCCAGCGAGCCGCTTGCCTATTGGGGTCCCTACGGCGCGTCCAAGGCCGCCGCGGCTCACCTGGTTCTCACCTGGGCCGGCGAACTCGCGACGACGAAGCTGCGGGTGAATTTGTTCGACCCCGGGCCGATGCGAACACGATTGAGGGCAGCGGCGTTTCCGGGGGAGGAGCCCGGGTCGGTGCCGCCTCCGACGGCCGCGGCCCAGGCGCTGGCCGCGCTGTGCTTGCCGGAGGAGACGCGGCACGGCGAGGTGGTGCGGTTTCAAGGGTGATCGGAGTGCTCCGGAGCATGGCTATTGACACCATATGGTTGACTACACCATAAGGTGTGATGAAGGCAGAGTTGCTGCTTCGCCAGCGCCTTGATTATGACGATGGCGGGATTGTGGAAATGGTGCTCTGGCGGGTCCCCTCGCCCGTCCCGCCATCGAAGCACGGGTTGAAGTATTCTCTGTTCTATGGCCGCCCAGGGTTTCGGGCGGTTGGATATGACAACGAGCGTGGCAAAGGTGATCACCGACATTTCCGAGGCATTGAGACCGACTATCAATTCACCAGCGTCGAGCAACTGATCGACGATTTCTGGTCTGATGTACAGACCCTGCGAGGCATCAAATGGACGACGTGAAAATCACCGTCGGTGGCAGGATGGAACAGGATGCGTCGCGCCGGTTCATCGACGCGTGGCATCGCGCGGAACGCGGCGACCCCATCCACGAACGTCATCTGGCGTTTGAGAGTTGGGATACGCTGGCTCGCGTGCTGACCACCAGGCGAATGGAATTGTTGCGTTATGTTCGACAGCACAAGGTCGCCAGTATCCGCGCTTTGGCGAAAGCCCTCGGGCGCGACTACAGCAATGTCCACGCGGATGTTCAGGCCTTGACCAACGTGGGGCTGCTTGATGCCACCGGTGGTCAACTGCGCGCGGATTACGATGCGATCGAGACCAGGATCTCGATTTCGGCGTAGTGAAGCCCCGGCGGATTTACGGGCCCGCCACGACCTGTCGATCAAAGTCGCGATCTCGAATTTGCTGTAGCCATGCTCCCCACGTTGGGTTTGCCCGGAAACGCGTCACGGACAGGTGGTGCGGTGCGACTAAACGGCGCTAAGCGCGCACGTGTGCGGTCAGCGAACCTCCGGGCATTCACCGAACCCACCCGACCGCCCGCCACCGGACCCGGTGACTGGCGCACATTCCTGCATCGGGGCGCGACCCTGAGTGGGCAGGTCCTCGCGCGTCGTTAAACGGAGGCGGCCAACTGCTCGAGATCCATCACCCGCCGCTGCCACGGCTCGTGTTCCGGATGGAGCCGGGCAGCCTTTTGCGCGGACGTCAGCGCGCGCGCCAGTTCCCCGCCCTGTTGCAACAAGTGAGACAGTTCACTGTGATAATGTCCGATTTGAGGATTGAGCGACGCCGCTCTTTCGAGAGCCGCGATGGCTTCCGTACGGCGGCCCCTCAGCCGTTCCGCATGGGCAAGCCGCTCCCAGGCGGTGTGGTCATCCGGACGCAACTGTAGCGCTTCGCCGGCGAGGTCCGCGGCTTCGTCCGGCCGGCCCTGGCGAGTCAGAATCTCAACCAGCCACCGGAGCGCCTCGGGACTCAGTCCACCGATGGTCACCGCCTGACGCGCCGCGCGTTCGGCGAAATCGAGCGGACCGCCGTGGCGTAACGTATACTCCACCAACCGCAACAGCAGCGCCGGCGAGGGACCGATCGACTGGAGATACTGGTCCGCGAAGCTCAGTGCCCGCCTCATATCGCGTGGCTTTCGCTTACCAACAGCGAGCGCGCCGCCTAGGAACGAGATGGAGTCGACATTGTCGCGCACATATTTGTCGTCGCCCCAAACGTCGGAGAGCGCGGTGTTGTTGGCCAGTCTCCCCCGAGCCAGACCCAGGAAATAGTCAGGCACCGAGACCGTCTTGTTCCCCGCCCATCGGTCCGCCCGGTCGCCAAAGTGGAATTCCACATCCTCCACCAAATACAGGCCACCAGCCAGTAACGCCGGGAACACACGCTTAAATGTGTAGACGATATGATGCGCGAGATGAGAGCCGTCGTCTATGACGATGGAAGGCGGATATTTCGTGCAGACTTCGTGCAAAAATCCCGGGTCTTCCTGAGATCCCGTTTCGATCGTGATCCTGTCCCCCGCCAGGCGGCGACAATCCGGATTTACGTCAACGCCTATGATGTGAGCGCGGGAAAAATACTTTCGCCATACATTCAGCGAGGACCCGTGCTCGACCCCGATCTCGATCAGATTGATCGGCTGATCCCGCCAAGGTGCGAACAGTTCCTGATAATGCCTGAGATAATCCCAGGCGAATGTCACTGAAGAAGATTTGTCCGATCCTTCCAGCACGCCCACGATATCCAAATCAAGTTCGGTCGCACGTTCATCCACGACAACCTCCCTTCCGATTGGGAAGCTGCCCTCTATCAGTCCCCGGAGTTGGATGCAACGCTCACGAGGAGCCAGGTATTAATATCTCGTTATTATAACGGCATTCTATCGCGGGCCGGCGATGATCATCTTATCCATCAACTCCGAGATCTCTTGCTCGCCATAGCCATGCTCCAGCAACACTTCGCGTGTGTGCTCGCCCAGTCGGGGGGCATGGGCGCGTTTGGTGCCGTTTTCGAAGGACGGGAGGCCGGGAATGTTCGGCATCGGCACCGGTTCAGGAAAGCCCGGCTGGGTCAGCCAGGAAATGATCCCGGTCGCGGCAACCTGTTCCTCGCGCAGGAATTCCTCATAACTGTTGACTTTGTAGTTCATGATGTTGCGCGCGGTGAACCGGGCGGCCAACCATTCGGTGGATTTCGATTTGAAGACCGGCCGCACTACGGCATAAAGTTCGTCGAGGTTTTTGCCGCGCGCCGCGTGGGTGGCGAAGCGCGGATCTTCCAGCAGATCAGAGCGCTCGATCACTTCGCAGAAGGGCGGCCAGTCGATCGGGCGCACCATCGTTACGTTCAACTGCCCGTCGGCGGTGTCGAACACGCCGTTTGGCATGCTGGTCCGCGCCGCCTGGCCGCGCTCGAGGTACTGAGCGATCATGCGGATGACCGACAGCATCGCTCCGCCTTGCATCAGGCTCGCTTCCAGATACCGGCCCTGCTTGACCTTTTGCCGCGCCTGGATGTGCAACGACGTCGAGATGGCCTGAAACCCGAGCAACCCGGTGAACATGTCGATCAGCGAGATCGCGATGCGGTGCGGATGGTTGTCTCGGTCGCCGCGGTTCTCGTTGACGATGCCGATGAAGGCCTGCAGCACCGGGTCCATCGCCGGACGCGACGCCAACGGCCCGGTCTGGCCAAAGCCCGAGATGGAATAATAAAGAATCCCTGGTTCCTTCGCACTTACGGCATCATAGTCGAAGCCGTATCGTTTCATGGTTCCCGGGCGGAGGCCTTCCATGAAAACGTCGGCTCCTGCAATGAGGCGCCAGAGGATTTGGTTGCCCTCCGGTGTTTTCAGGTCGACCGCGACACTGCGCTTGCCGAGCGTGCCGTAAACCGAGAAGGCGGAATGATCTTCGTAGGTGCGGCCGAGGATGCGGGACCAGTCGCCTCCGGCATGGGGGGTCTCGACCTTGATCACGTCGGCACCATGCTGCGCGAGCATCATGGCGCAGGACGGACCGGCGACACCTCCGGTCAGGTCGACGACTTTCACACCCGCGAACGCTTTATCCCAATCCATGGCGAGGTCCGTTTCCACCCGGTTGCACGTCGACCAAGCGTTGCTGAACTGGGCCGCGAGGGCAAGTGCGTTGGGTGTGGGGGAGCGGCACTGTGCCAATTTCCCTGGCAACGTTCGGGCCGAGCACCGGTTCGTCTTGGTTTGTCTGCCGCACTCCCCGCGCAAAGAGATGGAAAGTGAAATTTTACGCGACTGCAGATGCTTGTTCGCAACTCGCCGCCAGCGCGAAATAAAGAGCCACGAATCTAAATCAGTCCGCTGAAAAGATAAACCTTTATATTATACGGGCAGCCCTTCGGTTGCCCACTAAGCTGCGAAGCAGATTTGATTCGCGCCAGGATGATGCCCTTCATCTCATCGTCAGACGCCGGTGCTGGAGCCGAAGGAAGCGCGCGCGCTCATCGACAGCATCGATGTCATGACACATGCCGGGTTGCGTGACCGGGCGCTCATCGCCCTCATGGTTTATTCGTTCGCGCGTATCGGCGCGGCGCTCGGCATGAAGGTCGAGGACGTGTTCACGCAGAACCGCCGCCAAAGGGTGCGGCCGCGCGAGAAAGGCGGCAAGCCGCACGCTATGCCGTGCCACCACAATCTTGAGACCTACCTCACCGCCTACATCGACGGCGCGGGCCTCGCCGGCGACCCCAAGGGGCCGTTGTTTGCGACTATCGGGCGCGCGCGGCACGGGCTTGCTGACGCGAACCCCCTGCCCTCCAGGAACGCCCACGCGATGATCCGCCGACGCGCGGCGGCGGCCGGCATCATGACCCAGCTCGGCAATCACAGTT